>CAIXXI010000538.1 GCA_903923345.1 uncultured Burkholderiales bacterium
ACCTGATGCAGCGACACCAGCACGGTGCAGCCGTGGTCGCGGTTCATCGAGGCCAGCAGTTCCATCACGTTGCGAGAGGACTCCGGATCGAGTGACGCGATCGGCTCATCGGCCAGCACGATGCGTGCACCCTGCACCAGGCATCGGGCCAGAGCGGCTCGCTGCTGCTGCCCGCCAGACAAGGTCGAGGCACGCTGCAGGGCCATGGCATCGATGCCGACCGACTGAAGGGCCTGGATCGCCTGCAGTCGCTCGGCCTGTGAAAACCGGGCCAGCGCCCGCCGCCAGCCGGGGCTGCGATGCAGCAAGCCGGTCAGCACGTTGGTCATGACCGTTAAGCGACCGACCAGATTGAACTGCTGAAAGACAAAGCCGATCTCGCTGCGCTGGCTGCGAATCGTGCGAGAGATGCGGCCTTCCGTCTGTGTGGCCTGACCGAGTACGGTGACCACCCCGCGATCGGCCGCGACAAATCCGGGGATATGTCTGAGCAGCGTTGACTTGCCGGAGCCGGATGCGCCGATCAGGGCGACCATCTCGCCCGGGGCGATGCTCAGGGAGACGCCGTCCAGTGCCGTGTGGCTTCCGAAGGTTTTGACCAGGTTCCGGACTTCGACGGCGTCAGGCACGCAACAACTCTCTGCAAGGCAGTGATTAACCCGCCATCTTCACGGTCGGACATGGCAGAAATATGTCGGTCGTTGATCGGCCCGCAGCGCACGTGCGCCGGACGCACTGGCGAGCAGATTCCGAGTTCATGGCGTCGGGCCGGGCCCCGGGCTCGTTCTGAACCTATGATCAAGCTGCTCCCGGGCTGGTTCGAGTCAGGGGGCTGTGCGGCCGACTGAAGGAGACACCGTGAAATTCAGCTTTTCCCCCGAGCAGGAAGAATTCCGCAGCGCTGTGCGCCGCTTCCTGGCGGATCGATCACCCACGCCGGTCGTGCGTCGGCTGATGCAGACCGAAGCGGGATGGGACCGAGACACCTGGACAGCGCTCAACAGCGAACTCGGCCTGTGTGCGGTGCGCATACCGGAGTCGATGGGTGGCCACGGCTTTGGTTTTTCCGAGCAGTGCATCGTGCTGGAGGAAATGGGCCGCGCCTTGTTGTGCGCGCCGTATTTCTCGACGACCGTGCTCGCTGCCGGCGCCATTCTCAACGCCGGCACGGAACTGCAGCAGCAGGCCTTGCTGCCTTCGATTGCACAGGGTCAGACGGTGGCGACCCTGGCCAGTGCAGAACAGGACGGCTCCTGGGACGCGGCCGACACGACGCTGATCGCCACCCGGGGTGCGAACGGCTGGCGCCTCGATGGCCACAAGCATTTTGTGCTCGATGGCCACACCGCCGACCTCATCGTGGTGCTGGCGCGTGCGCCGGGGTCAAGTGGTGAGGCGGGTCTGTCGCTGTTCACCGTGCGGGGGGACGCTCCAGGCCTTGTGCGCAGGCCATTGGCCACGATGGATCCGACCCGCAAGCTGGCACGCCTGGATTTCACCGGCGTCGAGGCCAGCCTGTTGGGCGAGGAGGGGCAGGCCGCGCAGCCCTATGCCCGCACGATGATCGAGGCTGCAGTGTGCCTGTCCAACGAGATGGTCGGGGGGGCGGACCGCTTGCGTGAGGATGCGCTCGCCTACTCGAAGATGCGCATGCAGTTCGGCAGACCGATTGCCGCCTTTCAGTCGATGAAGCACAAGCAGGCCGACATGCTGCTGGAGGTTGAACTGGCCAAGTCGGCGGCTTACTTCGCGGCCGGGGCGCTCGACGAAGGCGATGCCGACATTGCCGCCACCGCATCGCTTGCAAAGGCAGGTGCCAGTGAGACCTATCTGCAGACTGCGATTCATGCCGTCCAGATTCATGGCGGCATCGGCTTTACCTGGGATAACGACACCCACCTCTGGTTCAAGCGTGCGAAGAGCTCCGAGGTGCTGTTTGGCGATGCCCATTGGCATCGCGAACGCATGATGCGCCAGTGGGCGGCTTGAGGAGACCAACATGAGCGAAATGACCGAAGCATCCGTACGCGCCGAATTGGGCGCCTGGCTGCACGCCAACTGGAATCCGGATCGTCCCTTGCTGGAGTGGCGCAACATCCTGGTCGATTCGGGCTGGGGGGCACCGCACTGGCCCAGGCAGTGGCATGGCCGCGATCTGCCGGTGGGGCTGCTGCCGGTGGTTGAGGAGGAGTTCAAGCGCGCGGGGGCAGTGGGGGTGGCCAAGGTGGGCATTCGGGTGCTGGCTGCCGCAACCATCCTCGAACACGGCACGGACGAGCAAAAGCAGCGCTTTCTGCGTCCCAGCCTGACCGGCGAGGAGGCCTGGTGTCAGCTCTTCAGCGAGCCGGGCAGTGGCTCCGATGCCGCAGGCGCGGTCACGCGCGCCGATCGACAGGGCGATCACTGGCTGATCAACGGCCAGAAGCTGTGGACCTCGGGTGCGCAGAAGGCCGATTTCGGCCTGCTGCTGGCGCGCACCGACTGGGACAAGCCCAAGCATGCAGGCCTGTCGTTTTTCATCATCGACATGCATCAGCCGGGCATCACGGTGCAGCCCTTGAAGCAGATGAACGGGCATGCGACGTTCAACCAGGTCTTCATCACCGATGCGACCGTGCCGCTCGATCGGCTGGTGGCGGGCGAAGGGCGCGGCTGGGCGGTGGCGACCACCACCCTGATGCATGAGCGACGCGGTGCCGACGGGCTGCGCAGCTGGGCCTTGGGCTCGGATCGAGTGGGTCGAATCTACGATGAGGAGCGGGCCGAGATCGAGGTCGCGCTGGCGCCTTACAAGTGGTATCCGAATCGTGCCGGTCGGGTTGAGCTGGTGATTCCCAGAGCCCGTGAAACCGGCAAGCTCGATGACCCGGTGGTGCGTCAGGAAATCGCCCGGCTGATGGTCCTGGCCAAGTCGGCCGAGTGGACCGCGAGGCGGGCGCGCAGCGCTCAGGAACAGGGTCGTCCGCAAGGGCCGGAAGGTTCACTGGGCAAACTGGCTTCCAGCCATGTGGCTCGCTGTGCGGCTCGGGTGCACACGCTGCTCAGCGGGGCCGACGCCTTGCTGACGGGCGCCGATGGTGCCCTGGATGGCACGATCGCGGAGATTCTCGTGTCGGTGCCGGCGACGTCGATTGCCGGCGGCACCGACGAGATTCAGCGCAACATCATCGCCGAGCGGGTCCTGGGCATGCCTCGGGAACCCAGCCTGGACACGGATCGACCCTTCAGGGATGTGCCGCGCAATATTGCCGGTTGATGCGGATCAGACCCCGCCCTGCGGATGGGTGGGGTCGATCCAGAGGACTGTCTCGGGTTTCTCGACCGGCTCGAGGTCGATGTTCACCGCCACGGCCTGGCCGTCGCTGCGGCACAGCACGCACTCGAGCACTTCATCGGGGCTGGCGTTGATTTCCTGGTGCGGCACATAGGGCGGCACGTAGATGAAGTCACCCGGACCGGCTTCTGCAACAAATTCGAGTTGATTGCCCCAGCGCATCCGGGCGCGGCCCTTGACCACATAGATCACGCTCTCGAGCGGGCCATGGTGGTGAGCGCCGGTCTTTGCGTCGGGGTGGATGTGGACTGTGCCGGCCCACAGCTTCTGAGCACCGACGCGGGCAAAGGTGATGGCCGCCTTGC
The DNA here is from genome assembly GCA_903923345.1 of uncultured Burkholderiales bacterium. GTDB lineage: Bacteria > Pseudomonadota > Gammaproteobacteria > Burkholderiales > Burkholderiaceae_E > UBA4615. Next base: position 3,640 of record CAIXXI010000538.1, read on the forward strand.
GGTCCATGCCTGGCGTTGAGGGCACATTGCCGTCAAGTTGGTCGGCAGGGATGACCCGCACGCCGTCGTGCTTCCAATCGGACGAGGGCTCAGCCGGCGCGTGATGATGGGTGTCGGACATGAGTGGTCTCCGATGGCCGAATGAACCGGCGGGCAGTTCAATGGATGGATTTGGTAGCGAATCCCAGATTCGAACTGGGGACCTGCGGATTATGATTCCGTCGCTCTAACCGGCTGAGCTAATTCGCCACGAGGGGCGCGATGATAGCCCGCCGCAGGCGTGTTCGTCAAAGTCGACGTCCGTGCTGTGGCTCGGATCGGATCAAGCGCGCGGCACGGCACCCGACGATTCGGCAAACCGGACGACGAATCTCGCACCGTGCGGCGACGCGCCCCGGTGAGCGGGGTCAGGTGATGTCAGGGCATCAGTGATGGTGATCGTCGCGCTGTGCTGCTCGACGATTTCCTTGACGATCGCAAGACCCAGGCCGCTGCCATCCACGTTCGTGCCGAGCACGCGATGGAAGCGCTCGAAGACCAGGTCCCGCTCGACTTCCGGGATGCCGGGGCCGGTGTCTTCGACGGTCAGCACAGCCTCTGCACCATCGGTTTCGAGGCGCACGGTCGCGGCGCCGCCGCGCGGCGTGTAGCGCAGGGCATTGTCGATCAGGTTATTGAGCATCTCGCGCAGCAACAGCTCATGGCCCTGGATGCGGATCGGCCGGTGTTCGCCTTCAAAGCCCAGATCGATCTGGTGATGCACCGCCATCGGAACCCACTCGCCCACCACATCGCGTGCAAGCGCGTGCAGGTCGATGAGAACCAGGGTCGCGGTCAGGCCCTGGTTCTCAGTGCGGGCCAGGGCGAGCAGCTGGCTGATCAGGCGTGATGCCCGTTGCGATCCGAGGGCGATCTGCTCAAGCCGTTGTCGGAGTTGCTCCGGATCCTGTTCCCGCAAGGCCAGTTCCGCTTGCGTGCGCAGGCCGGCGAGCGGGGTCTTCATCTGGTGCGCAGCTGAGGCAACGAAGCGCCTCTGGCTGTCAATGTTGCGACCGAGCCGCTCGATCTGATCATTGAATGCGTCGACCAGGGGCGCAATTTCTTCGGGGGCGCCGCGCGGATCGATGGGCGAGAGGTCGTTGGGCGCCCGGCTGCGAATACGCCCTTGCAGGGCCTTGAGGGGTTTGAGGCCGCGCGACAGCCCGAACCACACCAGGGTGACTGCAACCGGAAGGATCATGAACTGCGGAAAGATCACGCCCTTGATGATTTCGTTGGCCAGCCGGGTTCGCTTGTCGAGCGTTTCGGCCACCTGAACGAGCATGGGCGCACCGTCTTCAGCCTGGCCGTCGTCCAGGTAGAGATAGCCGATGCGCACATCGTTGCCCCGGTAGGTCGCGGTGCGCAGTTTCACCCGGCCCGGCTCCGGATAGTCATACAGGCGCGGCGGCGGCAGGTCGGGCTGCCCGACCATCAGTCGCCCGCGGGGTGCGATGACCTGCAGATAGACCTGTGTGTTGTCCTCACCGGCAGCAACGAAATCGGAGACCGACCTGGGCAGCGAGAGGGCACCGGTGTCGGAGGCCGCGGTGGCCTGGCGCGCCAGTGCCTCGGTGCGTTCAATCAGCGCGCGGTCAAATGGCACATCGGCCAGCGACTGGGCCAGCAAGAAGGTGATGACGACCGATAAGGGCCACAGCAGCATCATCGGCACGAACATCCAGTCCAGGATTTCGCCAAACAGCGAGCGCTGCTCGGGGGGTGTCCGTCGGGCACGGGTGCGGGCCCTGGCCCAGCGGGTCGCACCGACCTCGCTTGGGCCCGATGCGGCCAGATCGAATGCAGTGGTCGAGGCGGGCTCGAGCCAGGCGTCGTGGTTCCGGTCGCGGGTGTCGAGCAGGTCTTGCAGGCTGGCCGACAGGCGACTGCTTGAGATCGGGGCGTTCAGGGCTTGCCCACGCCTTCGGGGGGTTTTTCGAGGCAATAGCCGAGTCCACGAACGGTGGCGATGTGAATGCCGCCGCCTTCCAGCTTCTTTCGGAGCCGGTGCATGTAGACCTCGATGGCGTTGCCGCTGACTTCGTCGCCCCATTCGCACAGGTGATCGACGATCTGCTCCTTGCTGACGAGCCGACCGGCGCGTTGAAGGAGCACTTCGAGCAAGCCAGTCTCACGCGCCGAGAGTTCGAGCGTCTGGCCGTTCAGTTGGGCGACCCGGCCGGCCTGGTCATAGATCAGGTCGCCATGGCGCAGGGTGTTGGTCGCCGTGCCCAGTGATCGCCTGACCAGGGCCCGCACGCGGGCTTCGAGTTCGCTCAGGGCGAAGGGCTTGGCCATGAAGTCGTCTGCGCCCAGATCCAGGCCACGGACGCGCTGCTCGATCGAATCGGCCGCGGTCAGGATCAGCACAGGCAGCGTGTTGTGCCGGGCACGCAGCTGCTTCAGCACCTCCATGCCGGACAGACGCGGCAGACCGAGATCCAGTATCAGGAGGTCGTAGGGTTGCGCGATCAGCGCTGAATCGGCCTCGCTGCCGCTGCAGACCCAGTCGACTGCGTAGCCCGCCTGGCGCAAGGAGCGGCACAGGCCGTCGGCCAGAATGGTGTCATCTTCGGCGAGAAGAACCCTCATCGATGTGCATGGCCCGCATGATCGAAGCGCCGAGTTTAGCCGGGGATGGCTCCGGCACGGAACTGGTTGATCTGATCGCGGGCATCGGTGGCGGCTTGCCGGGCGGCCTGAGCGAAGTCTTCGCCGGAGCCTGCGTAGAGGATGGCTCGGGACGAGTTGATCACCATGCCGGTCCCGTTTGCGGTCCGACCCGCGCGAACCGTGGCTTCGACATCACCGCCCTGAGCTCCGATACCCGGGACCAGCAGCGGCAGTGTCGGCGCCAGCTCACGCACACGCGCCAGCTCGGCGGGGGCGGTTGCACCGACGACCAGGCCGAGTTGCCCGGAGCGGTTCCAGGGCCCCGCGGCCAGTCGGGCGACCCGCTCGAAGAGCCGCTCTGTGCCGACATCGAGCAATTGAAGGTCGGCGCCGCCCGGGTTGGAGGTGCGACAGAGCAGGAACACGCCACGGCCCTCGTGTTCAAGCCAAGGCTCGATTGAATCGAAGCCCATGTAGGGGTTCACGGTCACGGCATCGGCACGGTAGCGCTCGAAGGCTTCACGGGCGTACTGGCTGGCGGTGGGACCGATGTCGCCGCGCTTGACATCGAGTACCACCGGAACAGCAGGGTGGTGCTCGTGGATGTGTGCGATCAGGGCTTCGAGCTGGTCCTCGGCACGCTGTGCGGCGAAGTAGGCGATCTGCGGCTTGAAGGCGCAGACGAGGTCTGCGCTTGCATCGACGATGGCTTTGCAGAACTCGAAGGTGGCATCTGAACGGCCTGCCAGGTGAGCCGGAAAACGCGCCGGGTCTGGGTCGAGCCCGACACACAGCAGCGAATTGGAATGTGCCCATGCAGCGGTGAGCGACAATGAGAAAGACGGGCGGGGCAAGGGCATCGGTTTGGGGTGCGATTGCGACAGAGCGTCCGAGTGTACCCGCGCCCAGGCGGGCCCCTGCTCAGCGATCCATCCGACGAAGACTTCCTCCTGATGCGCATTGCCCTGACGCGCAAAGACCTCTTCGATCTGTCGGTGCTCACCCTGTTGTGGGGTTTGAACTGGCCGGTCATGAAGCTGGGTGTGCGCGATTTTCCACCGATCACGTTTCGCACGCTGTGCCTTGCCGGCGGTGCGGTCGTGCTCGCGCTCATCGCCCGGGCGCAGGGGCATCGCCTGCATGTTGCACGGCGTGACTGGCGCGAGATGCTGCAATTGACGATGGCCAACATGATGATCTGGGGCCTGTTGTGCATCTATGCGGTGAAGCTGCTGTCGTCGGGACGTGCGGCGATCCTGGCCTACACCATGCCGGTCTGGGTGGCCGTGATCGGGACCGTGATTTATCGCGACCGCATGGACACACGCATGACGCTGGGCATCGGAGCGGCCTGCGTGGCGATTGCGTTGTTGCTGTTCGATGAGTTCTCGACACTCACGGGTCGACCGGTGGGCACGGTTCTGATGCTGGTGGCAGCCCTTCTGTGGGCGATCGGAACCCAATGGATGAGACGGCGCAGGCTGCAGTTGCCACTGTCCGTGCTCAGTTTCTGGATGGTGCTGCTGTCGCTGATCGTCTGCGCAGCAATTGCGATTGTCTTCGAGCGTGATCAATGGGTGCGTTGGCCGGATTTCGCCGAGTGGTGCGCGGTGCTCTACAACGTCGTGCTGATTTTCGGTGTGTCGCAGATGCTGTGGTTCCGGCTGGCTTCGATTCTGCCGCCAGTGGCCAGTGGGTTGTCCGTGATGCTCATCCCAGTGGTGGGTGTGTTCTCGGCCATGTGGATGCTCGGAGAAGTGCCGGGCTGGGCTGATTACGCGGCGCTGGCGTTCGTGCTCATGTCGATGGCGACCGTTCTTCTGCCCATGCGCAAATCGGGCGGGCCTGCCACATAATCGACAGCACGGTTCCTTGCCTGGGAGGCGCGCCTGCGGCTGCGCTTCGCGGCGAATCGGTGGTCTGACGGTTTCCCAGTTTTCTGGAGGTGGGTCACGATGAACGCTCCGCTTGATCCGGTCCTGCATGCGCACCTGCTGCGGTCGCTGCAGGAGGTGACACTCGATGACAAGTATGTGCTTGAGCAGGGTCGCGCCTTCATGTCGGGCACGCAGGCCTTGGTCCGTCTGCCGATGCTGCAGCGGGAACGTGATCGGCGTGCCGGTCTGGAAACCGCAGGATTCATTTCGGGCTATCGCGGCTCGCCGCTGGGTTCGCTGGATCAGTCGCTGTGGAAAGCCCGCGAGCACCTCAAGAAGCACCAGATCGTTTTTCAGCCGGGCCTGAACGAAGACCTGGCTGCCACCTCCATCTGGGGCACGCAGCAGCTTGACCTGAACAGGCAGTCCAGGGTTCAGGGCGTGTTCTCGTTGTGGTACGGCAAGGGGCCAGGCGTGGACCGCTGCGGTGATGTGTTCAAGCATGCCAACGCAGCAGGAACTTCCCGTCACGGTGGGGTCCTGGCGCTGGCGGGCGATGACCATGGCGCCAAGAGCTCGACACTGCCGCATCAGTCTGACCACATCTTCAAGGCCTGCGGCATGCCGGTGTTTTATCCGGCGACGGTGCAGGAGTATCTCGACCTCGGCCTGCATGGCTGGGCGATGTCGCGTTGGTCGGGGCTGTGGGTTGCGATGAAGACGGTCACTGAGGTGGTCGAGGCCTCGGCTTCTGTCGAGATCGATCCGGATCGGGTACAGATCATCATTCCGGAGGATTTCGAGTACCCGCATGCCGACCCGCATGGATTGAATATCCGGTGGCCGGATTCGCCACTTGAGCAGGAGGCGCGGCTCTTCAATTTCAAGTGGTATGCCGCGCTGGCTTATGTCCGGGCCAATCGGCTCAATCGCACGGTGCTTGACTCGAAGCAGGCATGGTTCGGCATTATCACCGGGGGCAAGGCCTACCTGGACACGATGCAGGCACTCGATGACCTGGGGCTGGATCAGCAGGCCTGTGAGCGGCTTGGCATTCGGGTTTTCAAGTGTGGGGTGGTCTGGCCACTTGAAGCGAGCACGGTGCGCGAGTTTGCGACCGGGCTTGATGAAATTCTGGTGGTCGAAGAAAAGCGTCAGGTGCTCGAGTACGCGCTCAAGGAGGAGTTGTACAACTGGCGTGATGATGTTCGCCCGCGAATCTATGGAAAGTTCGATGAGAAAGACGGGCGGGGCGGGGAGTGGTCGTCGCCGCGCGGGCAGTGGTTGTTGCCAGCGACGGCCGAACTGTCGCCGGCCATCATCGCCCGGGCCATCAGCGCGCGCCTGCTGAACCCGGGGCAGTTTGCATCGCGATTTGGCGGCGCGCTGCCTGCGGATATTCGCGAGCGGATCGAATCGCGCATGGCGATCATCGATGCCAAGGAGCGTGCACTGGCCGAACCTCACCTGACGGTGGCGCGAACGCCGACCTACTGCTCGGGCTGTCCACACAACACCTCCACCCATGTGCCCGAGGGTTCGCGTGCTGTGGGTGGAATTGGTTGCCACTACATGGCCACCTTCATGCCTGAGCGGCGTACGGAGACCTTCACGCAGATGGGGGGCGAGGGTGTGCCGTGGATCGGGCAGTCGCCCTTCACTGATGAAACCCATGTCTTTGCCAATCTGGGCGACGGCACTTACTTTCATTCCGGCTATCTGGCGGTGCGCGCCTCGGTAGCGGCGAAGGTGAATATCACCTACAAGATTCTGTTCAATGATGCGGTGGCCATGACCGGTGGCCAGCCGGTCGACGGCACGATTTCGGTGCCGATGATCGTTGCTCAGATGGCGGCCGAGGGCGTGAGCAGGATCGTGATTGCGACCGACGAGCCGCATAAATACGAGGCGCTTCGGTCGGTGCCGCACATGGCCAATGTGGAGGTTCATCATCGCGATCATCTCGACTGGCTGCAGCGCCAGATGCGCGAGGTGCCTGGCTGCAGCATCCTGATTTACGACCAGACCTGTGCCAGCGAAAAGCGCAGGCGGCGCAAGAAGATCGTGGATGGCAAGCCAGGCTTTCCTGACCCTGCCAGGAGGGTGGTGATCAATGAGGCGGTGTGCGAAGGCTGTGGCGATTGCAGCGTGCAGTCTTCGTGCGTGTCGATTGAGCCGGTTGAAACTGCATTGGGCCGAAAGCGGCGTGTCAACCAATCGAGTTGCAACAAGGACTACTCGTGTCTGAGGGGGTTTTGTCCGAGTTTCGTGACGGTTGAGGGTGGACAACTGCGCAAGGGCGCACCCGCGGCGAGTGGCGACGGAGGGGCCTCGGGTGCGTCGGTGGCTCGCATCGATCTGCCTGAGCCGAAGCGGGTGAGCATCACTGAATCGGGCAACCGCACCTATGGCGTCATGGTCACGGGCATTGGCGGAACCGGGGTGGTGACCATTGGACAGTTGATCGGCATGGCTGCCCATCTGGAGGGGCTTGGAATCTCGGTGTTGGACATGGCCGGTCTGGCACAAAAGGGCGGCGCCGTGTTTTCGCATGTTCAGATTGCACCGACCCCGGAGGATCTGCATTCGACGCGCATCGCCACCGGAGAGGCCGACCTGCTGATCGGGTGCGATCTGGTGGTGTCGGCTGGCAACGAGGCGCTCTCGAAGATGCGTCCCCGCGTGACTCGGGCGGTGATCAATGGCGATGTCCTGCCGACCTCTGATTTCTTGCGTGATCCGGACTGGACGCTGCCTGCTGAGGGACTCAAGCGCAATGTGCTCGATGCGGCCGGAGAAATTGACATCGATTTTGTTGAAGCCAATACGCTGGCTGTGGCGCTGCTGGGTGATGCGATCTATGCCAATCCGATGCTGCTGGGATATGCCTGGCAAAAGGGCTGGATGCCGTTGACTCGCCAGTCGATCGAGCGGGCGATTGAACTGAACGCGGTGGCGGTCGGTGCGAACCAGGATGCCTTCTACTGGGGGCGATGTATTGCTCACGATGCCGACGCGGTGCGCCAGGCAGCGGGGTTGCGCAGGAACACGAATGTGATCGAGTTGCATCGAGGACGGGCGCAGTCCGACGCAGCCGGGGGATTGGATGCGCTGATCGAGCAGCGAGTGGCCTTTCTCACGGCGTATCAGGATGCGCGGTGGGCGCGCCGGTATGGAGATTGGGTCGAGCGGGTGCGCCGCGTGGAGAGCGATCGGATGGGTGCGACCGGCGGCGTGCAACTGACAGAGGCGGTTGCCCGCAACCTCTTCAAGCTGATGGCCTACAAGGACGAATACGAGGTCGCGAGGCTGCACAGCGATCCGGCTTTCGTGGAATCGATCCGGGAGCGATTCGAGGGCGATTGGACCTTGAGGTTCCACCTGGCTGCGCCGTTGCTCTCCAGGGTGGATCCGCGAACCGGCGTGCCGGCGAAGCGCGAATTCGGTTCGTGGATGCTCACGGCGATGCGATGGCTTGCGCGCTTTCGGTTTTTGCGAGGGTCGGCACTGGATCCGTTCGGGCGCACAGCCGAGCGTAGAACCGAGCGCGCATTGATTGCCGAATACGAAGCGCTGATCGATACGCTGCTGGCCGGGCTTGATCCGTCGCGCCACGAGCTGGCCGTGGAACTGGCTGGTCTGCCGGAACACATCAGGGGTTTTGGTCATGTGAAAGAGCGCCATCTGGCGAAGGTGCGCGCGCAGTGGGAGCAGGGGCTGCTTCGCTGGCGCGGCGAAACGAAGGCGATGCGGCGCGTGACGATCCCGATCCGAAGTGCCTGAGGCGTTCGCATGCCAAGGCTCATTTCTGCTGGGCGCTGAGCGGGGTGAACTGCAAGCCGGCCCGGGCGCCGAGTCCGGTCGTGCACCGCAGCGCTTCCCAATTGCCACGGCTGTCAGTCGTGGTGAATTGGGTGACATAGCCGGTGATCCAGGAGGTCCGATTGCTGGTCAGCCAGGCATCCAGGCTGGGACTGGTGGCCAGGTCCAGTCGGCCAGCGTTGTGAAGGACGGCGACCCGCTGAGCGAGGTCGAGTTCGATCTCGGCCTGTCGGGTGAACCATGCGGGCGTATCCGTCTGGGCGGTGTTGTTGAAGCGGCCTGCGAGCCGCGGCGAGGCCAGGATGCGGCGCAGGTTGTCTCGCAGGAATGCGCGTGAGACATGGTCGTAGGGTGCTCGAGAGGAGTAGAGGTCGATCAGCCATTGGTCGAAGCTCGATGTGCGGCCGGTGTCGGGGGTGAGGTATCGAACGGTTGCGGCAGCCGATGCGGCCACGGCATGACGGCCTTCCTCTTCGGTGCGGCCTCCAATGCCCGTGGCGACATAGCCGAGCATGTCGATGAAGCCGTCTCGGCCCAGGCCGGTGCTCTGGCTGAAGGCTGAGCGACGGGCATCGCTCAATCCGTTCCAGACCTCGGTGGCGCGGGCTGCATCGAGGCCCCGACCGAATTCGATTCGTATGGCGGCAAAGCTGCGGTAGGCCGCCTCGACACGTTGCCGGGCCAGGATCAATGCATCGCCCAGTGTGGCCGCTCGCCCATCCAGCGTGATCGGGGTATCGAGCTTGAGTGCTGCACGCAGGGCGAGTGTTTCGGCATTCGCCGAGGGTTGGGTCATTCGACCGAGTTCGCCCAGGAAGGTGGTGACCGTGAATTGAGTGCGCCCGTATGAGGCGTAGTAGGCATGACCGTTGACATCAATCCGGGCGCGGCTGCGACAGCCCGTGCTTGCGGCGCAGTTCTCGTTGATGGATGCGGACGGGCTTTCCTGCAACTCGGCAGCCGCCTGATAGCGTTCGACGCGACTGCGCTCGATGTCATCGGAATACGGCACCGGCAGTGGGGTGGGCGCTTGACACTCGAGTGCCCGCGCAGGGCCGCGGGCGTCGCTCACAGTCGGTTGCAGCAGCGGTTCTGATGGACCGAGCCGGATCCCCGGCATCGACGTGAGCGCCTTGCCGATGCAGGCTTGCCGTTGCGAGGGGCTGGCAGCGAGGATGAGTGCCAGCGCCCCGGCGCGTCGGTCGTCGAAGCCTTCGATGATGAAGCGCTGCGGTGAGGCCATTGCGCCGCCGTAATGGGCCGCGAAGGAAGCGAAAACCTGGCGCCCGGTAGCACCCGTCCAGGCAATGCTGTCGATGCCGTTGCCCAGTGGGTTGCGTGGCGCATTGGCACCGGTGATGAAGTCGCCCCATGGATCGAACAACACACCGTCGATCCCGGCTGGCTGCGGCGGATACAAACCTGTGCCCACCAATGGCACCGGCAGGATGTGTTCGATCATGAAGGACCAGCGGGCGTTGTCGAAGCCCTGAGTGCGACCGAGTGACTTGCCGGTGGCGTCGGTGGTGATGGCAAACCAGCTCAAGGTGGCCAGACCCCATGGATCCAGGTGGCCGACCGGATCGCCGCCTGCATACTCGGTCAGAGATGACCGCGTGAGGGTGTCTGCCTGAAGACCCAGCGGGTCGGGTTCGAGATAGCGGCCCGCCGCTGGAGAGTAGGTTCTGAAGTGGTTGTAGTGCCAACCGGTCTGACCATCGAAGTACTGGCCCGGCAATCGAAGGGGGACGTCGATGCGCGGGCTGCCCGCGATGCGAGCGGCTCCGGCGCGGTTGTATTCGGCGGACCAGACGACTCGAGAATGGCGATCGAGCGCCCGGACCGGTGCGGATCGGCTGTCGGTGACGATGCGATAGAGGCGGCCCGACTCGATCAGGGCGATCGGTCGGGTTCCCGCCCAGATCCAGTTCCGAACATTGCCCTGCCCAGTTCTTTCGGCTCTCAGGCGCCAGTCCTGATAGACGAAGTCGGTGTCCGACGACGGCGCGCCCGCGCCCTCGACTGATCGGGTTGCAGCCCTCAGTCCATGCGGGTCCTGAAGGTGACGGACGCCGCCTGCCTGAAGGAGTCGACCTGCTTCATGCACGGCCTGGTCAGGCGAGGTTTCCTGGGCATGGAATTCGGCCAGGCGCAGGGGGGTCTTGAGCTGGGTTGCATCGATGGACTGAGGTGAGTCGCCCGGGCGGCCCAGGCCAGCGACATCAATGCCCACGACATCACGGCCCTGATGTCGATATCGAACAATGATCCCGCCCGGGAGTGTTTCGGCGGCGATCCGACCCGCGAGGTCGTATTGCCAGGCATGGCGCAATGGCTGCTCGGGCGTGTTGGTAAACCGGTGCTCGGTGGCAATCAGGCGGTCGAGTCGATCCCACTCATAGTTGATGGAAACCGTGTCGTTTTCGGCGCGGGCCAGGCGAGTACCCTCCCATCGGTAACGCCCCATCAGGGTGGTGCCCGAAGGGCCGGTTCGGGTGGCTTCAATCAGCCGGCCTTGCGCATCGCGACGGTAGCGCACGACGCTGCCATCGCCAGGATGGTGTGCGATGAGTCGGTCGCTTTCATCGTACTCGGCCCATTGGCGGGCCTGGTCGGGCTGATCGATCCAGGCGACTCGACCGAAGTCGTCGAAGCCGCGACGAAAGTGCGATCCATCCGGCAGTTCGATGAGGGTCGCACGCCCGTGTCTGAATTCGATCGCCCGATGTGGGGCTGGTGCCATCGGCTCGATAGCACCGGCTTGGCCTGCGCTCAGGTGCCGAGGAGGCTTGCCCGAGAAGTCGGTCAGTAACAGGCCCTGAAGGACACCGAAATCGGTGTATTCGAGGTCGAGTTTGGCCGACCCGATGTAGGCGCCGAGCAGGGTGGGGCCGCCCAACCACTGCATCTTGGGATTGCTGTGTTCCATGCGTGCGGGCAGACCGCGCGAATTGATGTGTTCGATGAGCAGTCCGTTTTGAATGTCCAGTGATTCGACACGGCCGTGCGGGTGTCTGGCTTCGAGTCGGGAGTGGAACTGGGTCAGTTCGATGCGGTCTGAGGGGCCTGGCATCGGACCATCGACCCAGGCCAATCCGGTCAACCAGTAGGCTGGCAGCGGCTGGAAAGGGTCTGCTCGTGTTCTGTCAAAAGTGCGGTGACCCATCGAGAAGCGGCGCGAGATCGGTGCAAACGCCGGGGCGAATCGGTTTGATTCACTGGGTCCGGGCGTGGGCCGGAAGCCCTCCTCCGATACCGCCACCGGGCGGCCTCGCTCATCAC
>CAIXXI010000539.1 GCA_903923345.1 uncultured Burkholderiales bacterium
GCCCAAGACATCGCCGATCTGATCGATGCAGTTGAGCGCAGGGCAAGCGGCATCGAGCTGATGTTTCCGCAGGTCGATGGCCAGCGCGGCAATCCGGTCATCTTCAGCCGCTCGGTGCGTGACGAAATTCTCGCGGCCGATGGGCAATTCGGCGGTCGGCAATGGCAGGCCGCGCACCGCAATCGCGTCGCCCCGTTTGTCAGCTCCAACCCGAACTATTGCATCGACCTCGACACGCCTCAGGATGTGGAGCGCATCAGTCAGCAGACCGGCCAGTCGCTTCACTGGCCTGCCGACCCAACCTGATCTCAGCTGGATGAGCGTGGCGCCAGGCCTGCAACCAGGCGCATGCGCCGCACGACTTCGGTCATGTCCGCTCCCTGTGCCGCTTGCGCGTGCGCCTCGGCCCAGATCTGGGCGTTGGCCTGCGACAGAACTGTCTGCACACCGGTCGATTCGATCAGCGACATCGCAATGCCGACATCCTTGTTCATCAGGGCCAGGGCAAAGCCGAAATCCCAGCTTTGCGGCAGCACCGCCTTGGGCCAGACCCGGTTGCTCATGAAACTGCCGCCACTCGATGCATCGACGATGCTGTGCATCACGGCCGGATCGAGCCCGAACTTCTCGCCAACCGCAAAGACCTCGGCGCTCGCTGCCAGGATCGTGGCGCCCAGCAGGTTGTTGAGCGCCTTGACCGCATGACCTGAACCCACTTCGCCCGCGCGAATGACCTTCGCGCCCATGCATTGCAGCACAGGCTTTACGGATTCGAAGGTGTCCGGTGATGCGCCGACCATGATCGCCAGCGAGGCTGCCTCGGCGCCGCCGACACCGCCGGAGACCGGCGCATCGATGAAGTGAACCGAGCGCTGTGCAGCGATTGCAGCATTCTCGACGGTGTTCGTCGGGGTTGATGAGCCCATGTCGATCACGCGAGCACCCGGCTTGAGTACAGGCAGCAAACCACCGGCGGGATCCGTACGAAAGACCCGATCAACGACGGCGCTGTCAGGCAGCATCAGGATCACGATGTCTGCATCGGCGAAGTCGTGCAGGCCCGTAGCCGCCTGGGCGCCGATCTGCGCCGCCAGATCGCGAGTGCGCGCAGCATCAGCGTCATGGACGACGATGCGAGCCGCACCCCGGATATGCCGGACCATGCGGCTGCCCATCGCGCCGAGTCCGATGAAACCGATGGTGCCCCAAGCCGGCTGTGCCGATCCCTGTGATTCGCTCATGACGACTGTCCCCGTCCGATGGTGTTGCTGACCCGCTGTGCGACCGCCCGCTCAGTTCCGCGCAAACCCGTGGTCGCCCAGACTCACCGAGACCTGCTTGACATCGGTGTAGCTCTCCAGGATGCCTTCCAGCGAGAACTCGCGCCCGGCACCACTTTGTTTCATGCCACCGTAGGAGTGTCCAAGCGCCTGGCCGCCGCCCTGATTGACCATGACCCATCCGACATCCAGCGAATGCGCCACCCTTAATGCCGGCGCACCAGCACGCGACCACACGAACGCAGCCAGCCCGTACTGCGAGGCATTGGCGCGTTCGATGACCTCATCCTCTGTCTTCCAGGTGCTCACCGACAGGACCGGCCCGAATACTTCTTCGCGGGTCATGCGTACATCGTCAGGCAGGTTGAAGAACACCGTGGGCTCGAAGAAATAGCCCTGCGACAGCGGCCCGCTTGCAGGTGGCAAGCCGCCCATCAACAGGGCACTGGGCTTGCGATCAATCGCCTCACCAACGTACTCGCACACCCGACGAAACTGCTTCGCATTGACCAGGCTGCCGGAGTCAGTCTGTTCGTCGAGCGGGTCACCCACCCGCATGGCCTTCAGCTTGCCGGTCAGGGTCTCAAGGAATGCATCCGCAATCGACTCGTGCACGAACAAGCGCGACCCTGCGGTGCAGGACTGGCCCTGGCGAGAAAACCGCATCGCGGTGATCACGCCATCGCTCACGAAGCCGTGATCGACATCCGGAAATACGATCTGCGCGCTCTTGCCACCCAGTTCCAGTGAAACCGCGGCAATCCGACTGCTGGCCGCAGCCAGGATCGAGCGCCCGACTGCGGTCGAGCCGGTAAAGGAGATCTTCGGCACATCCGGATGCTCAGCCAGGGCTGCGCCGCATTCCGTGCCATATCCGGTGAGCACATTCAGCACACCGTCGGGCAGGTGCTGTGCACACAGTTTGGCCATGTGCAGCACCGCCAGCGGCGCTTCCTCGGAGGCCTTGAGCACCAGGGTGTTGCCGGTCATCAGCGCGGGCGCGATCTTCAGCGCCGCCAGCAGCAAGGGGGCATTCCAGGGCACGATCGCACCGACCACGCCATAGGGCTCACGCCGGGTGTAATCCAGGTTGTCTGGATTCAGGACCATCGTGTTGCCCTTGATCTCACGACTGAGACCAGCCACATAGCGGAAGACCTCAACCGCCATGCCAGCCTCGCCACGGCTTTGCGTGCGCAGCGCATTGCCGTTTTCGGTGCTGATGAAGCGCGCAAGTTGCTCTTTGTCGGCCTCCATCGCATCCGCGATCCGGAACAGCACTTTGCCGCGATCGCCTGCCGCCATGCGCGACCATGACCGAAAGGCCTGCTTTGCTGCGGTCACTGCGCGATTCACATCTTCAGCCCGGGCGCGCGGCACTCGGGCAAAGGCTTGCTTGATCGCCGGGTTTTCGACGGCGATCCATTCTCCTTCGATGCTGTCGACCCACTGACCGTTGATCAGCATCTGCGTGGCAGGCAGTTCGGCGCTCACGGTCAGCGCTCCAGCACCAGGCCGCGATAGCCCTTGGCAGCCACGTCGTTGCAGATGTCCCGGTACTTGTCCAGGCCAGCCACATAGGGCATGAACACCCTCGGCTTGCCCGGAATGTTGGCGCCGACATACCAGGAGTTGGCCAGGGGATAGAGCGTGCCGTTGGCCACCTCATTGACATGGCTGACCCACTGCTCTTCGGATTGCGGCTCGGCATCAACCCGCACGTAGCCGCCCTTCTTCACGTAATCCATCAGACCGTGGATCCAGTCGACGTGCTGCTCGATCGCAGCAATCATGTTCGACTTCACCGACGGGCTGCCCGGCCCGGTGATGATCAGCATGTTCGGAAAGCCCGAGGTGAGCAGGCCCAGATAGGTCTTCGGGCCTGCAGCCCATTTCTCGCGCAGCGATTGCTCGCCTTCGACCCGGATGTCGATGTCCAGGATTGCTCCGGTCATGGCGTCATAGCCGGTGGCAAAGATGATCGCGTCGAGTTCGTACTCGGCGTCGGCCGTGCGAATGCCCTTTTCGGTGATCTCGACGATCGGGGCCTTGCGGATGTTGACCAGGCTCACGTTGTCGCGGTTGTAGGTCTCGTAGTAGCCCAGATCCAGGCACAGGCGCTTGGTGCCGATGTAGTGGTCATTGGGCAGCAAGTGCTCGGCCACCGTCTGGTCCTTGACCGTCTCGCGGATCTTGCGGCGCACGAAATCGCTTGCGATCTCATTGGCTTCCTTGTCGACCAGCAGGTCCTTGTAGGCATACAGAAAGGCAATGTTTCCGCCTGTGCCCCAGCGCGCGGTGTAGGCCTTCTCGCGCTCTTCGGGGCTGTCCTCACGCGAGAGCTTCGTGGGCGGCGGGTGGCCGGCAATCCCGAAGGGCGTGCGATCGGCTTCAGCGCGACGCTCCTTGTAGCGCTTCTTGAATGCCGCCACGAACTCAGGATCGAGCGGCTCATTGCCCGACGGCAGGCTGAAGTTGGCGGTGCGCTGAAAGACCGTCAGGTGCCGGGCCTGCTCGGCGACCACCGGGATCAGCTGGATCGCCGACGACCCGGTTCCGATCACGCCGACCCGCTTACCGGTGAAATCCACCGGCTCCTGGGGCCACTGCCCGGTGTGATACCACTTGCCTTTGAACGACTCGATGCCCTTGAAATCCGGCACACGCGGCAGAGACAGATTGCCCGACGCCATGATGCAAAAACGCGCCTGCACGACATCACCCTGATTCGTCGTGACCGTCCAGAGGTTGCTTGACTTGTCGAAGACCGCCGAGCTCACCCGGGTGTTGAACTGGATATCGCGGCGAAGATCAAAGCGGTCTGCGACATGGTTGGCGTACTTCAGGATGTCAGGCTGGGCCGAGAAGCGCTCAGGCCACTCCCATTCCTGCTGCAGATCATCCGAGAAGGAATACGAGTACTCCAGGCTCTCGACGTCGCAGCGTGCGCCTGGATAGCGGTTCCAGTACCAGGTGCCGCCCACGCCGTCACCGGCTTCGTAGCACTTCAATTTCAGATCCAGCCCGCGCAGCTTGTGCAGTGCGTACAGGCCAGCGAATCCGGCACCGACGATGACCACATCAAAGCGCTGCGATTGCCCCGTGGCGGCTTCAGCCATGTCTTCCCCCTCATGTAGGTGATCGACGCAGGCTGCGATGCGTGCAGCCACTTTCGTCGTAACGGGTCGACTCTAGGCAGGCTGGCGCAGGCGGTCAAATCGGCCTTTCAAATGGTGCATGTGATCCCCTTGCCGAACCCGGAACGGGGCCGTGTTAGCCTCGGCTGGACAGCGGTTCAACCGCGACGACAGGGGACATGCATGACCACACACCTCAACGCGAGCGGATTCACCCGCATCGGTTTCATCGGCCTGGGCGTGATGGGCGAACCGATGTGCCGAAACCTCGCTCGAAAAGCCGGCCTGCCGGTCATCGCATTCGATCTGGATGCAGCGCCGCTGCAGCGGCTGGCCGCAGACGGCGTCACCGCCGCCGGCTCGATCGCGCAGGTGGCAGCCAGCGCCGATGTGATCTTCCTGTCGCTGCCATCGGGTGAAGTCGTCCACCAGCTGGTTCATCAGCCCGGCGGGCTACTGGAAGGTGCCCGCAAGGGGCAGGTGGTGGTCGATCTGAGCACCTCGCCGGTCGACACCACCCGGGCACTGGCAGAGGCCCTGCTGCAACGCGGTGTGCTGTTTGCCGACGCACCGGTTGCGCGAACCCGCGCTGCGGCTGAAGCTGGCACGCTGTCGGTGATGGTGGGCGCCGAACCGCAACTCTACGAACGGATCCGGCCCCTGATCGCCTGCTTCGCCTCGGACATCACGCTGTGCGGCGGCGTTGGCTGCGGGCAGGTGGTGAAGATCCTTAACAACATGGTGCTGTTCGAGACTGTGATGGCGCTGAGCGAAGCCAAGGCGATTGCTGAGCGCGCAGGGGTCGATTCGACCCTGCTCTTCGATACGCTCTCCAAAGGTTCGGCCGACAGCTTTGCGCTGCGCAGCCATGGCATGAAGGCCATGCTGCCGGGCGATTTTCCGGAGCGGGCCTTCTCGGTGCGCTATGCCCGCAAGGATCTGCACTACGCCATCAAGCTCGCTGGCGAGACGGCCGTCAATGCGCGCGGCGCACACCTGGTGGATGAGTTGTTCGGTCAGGCGATTGCCGAGGGCCTGGGCGACCAATATCACCCGGTGATCAGTCGCCTGCTCGCCGCTCGGCGCTGAGCTGAACCTCGGATGAGCGAACCTGCCGCGAAGGCGACCGGCACACTGACCGAGGCCGTGCATCGCAGGACACTTGCGCAGGCCAATCGCGTCGGCATCCTGTGGATGAGCTTCGGCATGAGTGCCTTCATCGGCAACGACGCGCTGATCAAGGCGGTCGGCACTCGAGT
Organism: uncultured Burkholderiales bacterium; assembly: GCA_903923345.1. Classification (GTDB taxonomy): domain Bacteria; phylum Pseudomonadota; class Gammaproteobacteria; order Burkholderiales; family Burkholderiaceae_E; genus UBA4615. The sequence continues at coordinate 5,677 of CAIXXI010000539.1, forward strand.
GCCTGCGGCTCAAATGATCGTGGTTCGGGGTGTGATGGCGATCACACTCATCCTGCTGGTCGCCTGGCGAATGGGCGCACTGAACCGCGTGCGTGACATCGCCCGAGGCTGGGTGATCGTGCGCGCAGGCTGCGAAGGTGTGGGCACCTTTCTCTATCTGGCCGGGCTGTTTCACCTGCCGTTGGCCAATGTCACCGCGATCAACCTGGCGTCGCCACTGTTCATTGCGGTGCTGGCCCGGCTGATCTACGGCGAGCAGGTCAGCCTTGCGCGCTGGCTGGCGATCGGACTGGGCTTTGCCGGCGTGCTGATGATCATTCAGCCCAATGGCGAAGGCTTGAACGCATATGCCTGGATGAGTCTCACCGCCACGCTGATCTTTGCTGGTCGTGACCTGATGACCCGCAAGATTCCGCCCGCGACGCCGTCGATTCTGATCACCC
>CAIXXI010000540.1 GCA_903923345.1 uncultured Burkholderiales bacterium
GCTGCTTGAGCGACGGCGGGTAGTCACTGCCTGCCAGCAGCGAGCCATCGTGATTGGTCTCCAGGACAAGGCCCGTCAGCGCGCTCAGCACCTCGGCAAGATGGGCCGTCGGGTGTCCGATATCGGTCAGCACGCCCAGGCGAGAGCGTCCGTCGTCAAGCACGTACTGCACCGGCTCACGCGCATCATGTGGCACCGGAAACGGTTCCACGCGCAGGCCCTCGATTTCGAAGGGGGTGTGCGAATCGATCACCCTGACCAGATCTGCACAATCAGCCGCTGACTTGCAAGCCTTCAGCGTGCCATAAGTCAGGTAGACGGGAATTCGGTGGGCCCGAGCCAGCCGGAACACGCCGCCGACGTGATCGCCATGTTCGTGGGTGACCAGAATGCCGGCGAGGGTGTCGGGGTCGCATTGCAGCCGGGACAGGCGACGATGTGCTTCACGAAGACCGAAGCCGCAGTCGAGCATGACGCGCCGCGGCCGGGCGGTCGGTGCGTGATCTGCTTCGATCAGCAGCGAATTGCCTTCGCTGCCGCTGCCCAGACTGGAAAAACGCACCGGCAGCCGGTCTCAGCGCAATTGGTCGTTGAGGACGGTGACGATCTGGTTGGCGATTCGACGATCGGTATCGGTCGCCAGCGGGTTGCCATCCTCGCCCAGCACGCCGACCCGGGTTCCGGGCGCATCCTCGCTCAGGACAATCCGAAAGCGCTTGCCGCTGAGGTCTTTCTTGGGCGGCGTTCCCAGAACCTTGTCGATCAGGCCAGGCTGACGGGCCTCCTGCTCAGGATCGACATAGCGAACATAGAAGACGCCCTTGGAGCGGTCGCGGTCTTCCACGGTGAAGCCGCTTCGATCAAGTACCAAGCCCACCTGCCGCCAGGACCGATCGAAGCCGTCCTGAAGCTTCACGTAGGAACCGTCTGCGCCCTGAACCAGGGCCGCACGCGGCGCAGGGGCAACGGTTGCAGCGGACGTCTGCGCGGCAGCCGCCACCTGGGTGGGCGAGAGCTTGAGCATCAGGCGGCGCAGGAACTCCGCTTCGAGATCAGGATCAGCCGGCCGTGCGACCCAGAAGGTCGCGTCCTTCTGCTGACCCGTCAGTTGCTCAACCAGACCGCGATGGCTGACGTAAATTTCGGTGCCCTGAGCAGTCGGCTCCAGGCGCGTGCGGAACTTGTCGCGCGTACCCGATGTGTAGATGCTGCCCAGGAATCGGGACAACTGTGATCGCACATAAGAATCAGGGACGGGGGGACGGCTTTCCGCCCAATCGGTCTCGACGATGCCAGTCTGAGGCGACTCTTTGATCACGTTGAAGCCGGCCTCGCTCCAGAAGTCACGTACCACCGGCCAGACTTTCTCGGGCGGCTGATCAACCACCAGCCAGCGGCGATCGCCATCGCGCTCGATTCTCACGCCAGGAGGCTGCGGCAACACAGCCGGACGCCCCGGGCTGGCCGTCTCGTTGGCGCGATCACGGCTGTAGGCTGAAAAGGTTGTCCCGCTCACGCCGGGTGCCCGCTGCGGAATCGCATAGCGGTCATCGGCTCGGGGCGAAACGAGATCGGGGGGAACCTCCAGCGGTCGGCCTTGCGACGACGACTTGTAGTCGATCTTGGACATATCGCTGAGCCCCTGGGTCAGGGAGCAGCC
>CAIXXI010000541.1 GCA_903923345.1 uncultured Burkholderiales bacterium
ATAACGTGCTCTAAATTAAGTCAACAGTATGCCTGTGAAGCTTTTCGCTGACAAGAGGAAAAATGGAGCTCTAGATGGGAATCGGACCCATGACCTCTCCCTTACCAAGGGAGTGCTCTACCACTGAGCCACATGGGCATGGATTACTGGAGCGGGTGAAGGGACTCGAACCCTCGTCGTAAGCTTGGAAGGCTTCTGCTCTACCATTGAGCTACACCCGCCTTGCGCCGCCGCAGCAACCCTGAAACTCGAACAAAACGCTTGAACTGCCTGGTGGAGGAGGCTGGATTCGAACCAGCGTAGGCGTAAGCCAACAGATTTACAGTCTGCCCCCTTTAGCCACTCGGGCACCCCTCCAGGGAACCGCGGATTATTGCCGCGGCGAGCGGGCTTGTCAAACGGATCGATATGACAGCCCTTGACAGGCCGGTTTCGGACGGGTGCCAACCCCCTCTCAGGGTTGGCACGAATCCTGCCAACCGTCCTGGTATCGGGGCCCGACCCGGGCGTCCGCATTGTCGCAGGCCTGCCCTGCAATCCGAGAAGGAGCGTCAGATGGCTCAGCAGAACAAACCCGGATCGCCCGGAACCTCGAAGCGGGGCTTTGCCTCGATGGATCCGGCCCTTCAACGTGAAATTGCCAGCAAGGGCGGTCGCAGCGTGCCACCCGAGGAGCGCAGTTTCTCGAAAGACCGTTCTCTGGCTGCGCAGGCCGGCCGCAAGGGCGGCGAGGCCAGTCATGGCGGTCGCCGTCCGGGCGCTGCCGCGGGACAGGCCGGAACCCCTGCTGCGGCAACGCCTGCCCGATCTGAAACTGGGGCGCCCATGGCACCGTCAACAGATCGGCCGGCAGCGAATCGCAGCTGAAGCGGGCGCTTACTGCGTCTGTTGCCGGGAGCCGAGTCCGGGTCCTGCTCCGGCGGGTCCGGCCGCCGGAAGCCGGGCGCCGTGTTGGCTGAACCGCGGGCGATCGAGCCGGTGTGAGGGCGGTGCGTCGCGTGGCGCTGCAGGTGCGGGCGGGAATGCGGACATGAAGGAAATTGGGGTCTGACCCCAATTAAAGCGATCAATTGACCGACCGGTTGGTCGGCTAATAAGATGCGCGGTCTGATCCCTGAGGGAAGGCCGTATGTACACACAGTCGATGGACCTGCCTGGCGGCACGCCCGAGCGGTCTGCGTTCGAGGGACGCGAGGACAGGACCGATCAGGACCGGTTCGACGCGAAGCTGCGCGCCGATCACAAGATCGAGGCACAGGACTGGATGCCAGCCGCCTACCGCAAGACCCTGGTGCGGCAGATTTCGCAGCACGCGCACTCGGAAGTGGTCGGCATGCTGCCCGAGGGCAACTGGGTCACCCGGGCGCCGAGCCTGAAACGCAAGGCGATCCTGCTGGCCAAAATTCAGGATGAAGGTGGCCACGGCCTGTATCTGTACTCGGCGGCCGAAACCCTGGGCACCTCGCGCGAACAGATGGTCGACGCCCTGCTCAGTGGTCAATCGAAGTACTCGAGCATCTTCAACTACCCGACCCCGACCTGGGCCGATATCGGTGCCATCGGCTGGCTGGTCGATGGCGCCGCGATCATGAACCAGGTCCCGCTGTGCCGCTGCTCGTACGGGCCCTATGCGCGGGCCATGATCCGGATCTGCAAGGAAGAGTCGTTTCACCAGCGCCAGGGCTTCGACATCATGCTAACCCTGTGCCGCGGCACGCCCGAGCAAAAGGCCATGGCACAGGAAGCCCTGAACCGCTGGTGGTGGCCGGTGGTCATGATGTTCGGGCCCAGCGACAGCGCCTCGATTCACTCTGCTCAAACCATGCAATGGGGCATCAAGCGGATCAGCAACGACGATCTGCGCCAGAAATTCATCGACGCCACCGTGCCGCAGATCGAGTTGCTGGGACTGGACCTGCCTGATCCCGCACTGCGATGGAATGCCGAGCGCGGGCACTATGACCACGGGCCGATCGACTGGAGCGAATTCAAGCGGGTCCTGGACGGCGATGGGCCCTGCAACCGCGAGCGGATTGCGGCTCGAGTTCAGGCACATGAGCAGGGCGCGTGGGTGCGCGAGGCCGCTCTTGAGCATGCGCGACGCCAGCGCGAACGCCAGACAAAAGCCGCCTGAACGCATCGCGCAATGCCCTGTCCCACACACCCGCATACACAAGGACCCCAGGCATGACTGAGACAGCGCTTCCGTTGTGGGAAGTCTTCGTTCGCAACAAGCAGGGCCTGGACCACAAGCACTGCGGCAGCCTGCATGCGGCCGATGCACAGATGGCACTCTCGATGGCCCGCGATGTCTACACCCGCCGCATGGAAGGCGTGAGCATCTGGGTCGTGCCATCGGCCGCCATCACCGCCTCGGTGCCGCAGGACAGTTCCGTGGACTTCGACCCGATGGCCGACAAGATCTATCGCCACCCCACGTTCTACGAGCTGCCAGATGAAGTGCAGCATATGTGACCGGCCCGGAGCGCGCGCCGCATGAATCCGTCTGCCAGCCCCGCTTCGGCTCAAGAGGCAAAGGCCCATCCGGCGCGCATCGAGTATGTCCTGCGCCTGGGCGACAGCGCACTCATCCTGGCTCAGCGCCTGGCCGAATGGTGCGGCCATGGCCCGATGCTCGAAGAGGACATCGCGCTGACCAATGTGTCGCTGGATCTGGTGGGTCAGGCTCGCCTGCTGCTGGCGCACGCCGGGCAACTTGAAGCTCAGGGGCGCGATGAAGACGCACTCGCCTTCATGCGCGATGAAGGTGCGTTTCGCAACTGGACGATCGTGGAGTTGCCCAACGGAGACGGGCGTCACGATGACTACGCCTTCACCATCGTGCGCAACCTCATGGTGGCCGCACTGATGGTGCCGTGGTGGACAGCCCTGGCGCAATCGAGCGACACGACACTGGCGGCCATTGGAGCCAAATCGGTCAAGGAGGCTCAGGCCCATCTGCGACACGCCTCGCAGTGGACCGTGCGCTTTGGCGATGGAACCGAGGTGTCGCATGCCCGTGCACAGGCTGCCCTGGATCGTCTGTGGCCCTACGCCAATGAGTGGTGGCAGACCGATATGGTCGAGGAGCAAGCCGCTCAATCCGGCATCGGGCCCGCGCCAGCTGATCTGCGCTCGGCATGGACTGCGACGATGCAGGCCGTGCTGGCCGAAGCCACGCTGAAGTGCCCCGCAGCGAGCGGATTTGTCTCGCAGGGCAAGCATGGCCAGCACTCGGAACACCTCGGATATGTGCTCGCCGAGATGCAGTCGCTGGCACGCAAACATCCGGGTGCGACCTGGTGAGTGGCGTGACTGACCCGCTGCTCGATCAGGTGCGGGCGCTGGCCGGCGCCGTGCCGGACCCGGAGATTCCGGTCGTGACGCTGAGCGATCTGGGCATCCTGCGCAGTGTCACGCGTGAACACGAGCAGATCGTCGTGACGCTGACGCCAACCTATACCGGCTGCCCGGCGACCGAGGTCATTCGCGGCGATGTGCAGCTGGCACTGACTCAAGCAGGGCTGCGGGATGTGCAGGTGCGCCTGACGCTGTCGCCGCCCTGGACCACCGACTGGATCAGCAGCGAAGGGCGCACCAAGCTGCGCGACTACGGCATCGCGCCGCCGGGGCGAACGGTGCACGCGCCGCAGGCGCAGCGGGTGGCGTTTGTCTCGCGCGAACAATGGCGCTCGGGTGCGATCCCGAAGCAGGCTGATGCGACTGAACGGCGTGCACCCGCTGAAGAACTGGCCTGTCCGCGATGCGGCGCATCACAGGTGGAATGCGTGTCCGAATACGGCTCGACGCCCTGCAAGGCCCTGTATCGCTGCCTGCGCTGCCGTGAACCCTTCGATTATTTCAAGCCCTACTGAGTCGCGCCCTAACCGCGCCGCTCGACGAACGCTTCTCTTCTGAACCCCATGGCCGTTCCGCACTTCAATCGCCTGACGATTCGCGACATTCGCAGGGAGACCGCCGATGCGATCTCCATCGGCTTCGATGTCCCGCCCGCTTTGCGCGAGGCGTATCGATTCCGTGAGGGGCAGTTTCTGACGCTGCGCCACACCTTCGAAGGCGAAGAGATCCGCCGCTCCTATTCGATCTGTTCGGGCGTGCCCGACTACGCGCAACACGGTGAGCTGCGCATCGGGATCAAGCGATTGCACGGCGGGCGTTTTTCAAACTGGGCACACGAGACCTTCACAGTCGGCATGCCTCTGGACGTGATGACGCCCGACGGACGTTTCAACACACCCCTCGATCCAACGCATGCCCGGCATTTCGTCGGATTTGCCAGCGGCTCGGGCATCACGCCGATGCTCTCGCTCATTCGCACCGTGCTGGCCACCGAACCCAAAAGCCGCTTCAGCCTGGTCTACGGCAATCGCAGCGTCGCCTCGATCATGTTTCTGGAGACGCTTGCGGGCCTGAAGAATCTGTCGATGGATCGACTGCGGCTCGTGCATGTCCTGTCGGGCGAGCCGCAGGAAATCGAACTCTTTTCGGGGCGGCTCGATCACGAGCGTTGCCGGGCGCTGCTCAAGACCGTACTGAGCGATGACCCGATCGATCAAGCCTTCATCTGTGGCCCGGCACCGATGATGGATGCCGCCGAGGCCGCACTGCGCGAGCACGGCGTGCCGGCTCAGCACATTCACACCGAGCGCTTCGGCACGCCAACACCGACGACCGTCGCGCCACCCAAGGCGCAGTCTGTCGACAGCGATGCCTGCGCGCAGGTGACGATGGTGATCGACGGCATGCAGCGCACGCTGCCAGTGCCGTTTGACGGCCCCGCCCTGCTCGATGCCGGGCTGGCGGTCGGAGCGCCGCTGCCCTATGCCTGCAAGGGGGGCGTGTGTTGCACCTGCAGGGCCCGCGTACTGGAAGGCGAGGTGCGCATGGACCGGAATTTCACGCTCGAGCAACAGGAGATCGACCAGGGTTTCGTGCTGACCTGCCAGGCCCACCCGGTCACGCAGCGGGTGGTGGTGAGTTTCGACGAGCGCTGACACAGGCGTTCCTGCTGACGTTCGAGATGGCACGTCCCAAGGCCCCCGACCACGACGCGCAACGTGACCGTATTCTTGCGAGCGCAACGCAAGCGTTTGCGCAGCTCGGTTATGCCCGTGCCTCGATGTCGCAACTGGCCCAGGCCTGCGGGACCTCAAAGGCCGGGCTGTACCACTATTTTCCGAGCAAAGAAGCCCTGCTCTTCGAATCGCTGGACCGCTATACCCGGCGCCTGAGCGAGCGACTGCACACCGTGCAGGCCACGGCCTTGCCGGCACACGAGGAACTGGCCCATCTGGTGCGTGCCCTGCTGACCGAGTATCGCGACTCCCGCGCTCATCACATCGCCTTGCTCAATGACGTGAAATTCCTGGGCGCCGAACAGCGTGAACAGATCCAGGCGCAAGAGCGCGTGGTCGTGCAGGCGGTGGCACGCAGCCTGCACCGGGTGGCACCCGAGCGATTGAGCGGTGCGCATCGCACACCGACCACCATGGCCTTGCTGAGCATGGTGAACTTCACTTTCGCCTGGCTACGGCCTGACGGCCCCATGACCTACGAGCAGTACGCGGAACTGGTGATTGACCTCTGGACACGCAGCCTTAGCTGACATCCGGTTCAGTGTCACATCGCCGGTCGGTGGGTATGCAGGGAGCAAGGGCGTCCTTCGAAATCTCGGAAATTTAATTTTCTGGAGCGCCCCTCTACGGCAATAATGCCGCCTTCAACAATGACGCGGAGTCTCGCCATGGCACTGTTCGGGGTACATCGGATGATTCGCATCTCGCTGGTGTCGGGTGCGCTGTGCGCGCTGCCCTTGCTGGCCGGCGCGCAGCCTGCACAGACGATCTACACCGGCGGTGACATCCTGACCATGGAGGGCGCCACACCACGTTATGCGCAGGCGCTGGCGGTGCGCGACGGGCGCATCGTGCGGGTGGGCAGCCGGTCTGACGTCATGACGCTCAAGGGTGCGCAGACCCAGGTGGTTGAGCTGAGAGGCCGCACCCTCATCCCCGGCTTCGTCGATTCGCACAGCCATTTGTCCGACTACGCAGGCTCGCTCGAGCAGGGCAATCTGAACCCGCCACCGATCGGCAAGGTCGAGCGAATCGCTGACATCATCACCGAGATGAAGGCGCTCAAGGCGCGCCTGAATGCGCCGGCCGGCACGCTGCTGGTCGGCTCGGGCTATGACCAGGACCTGCTGGCGGAAAAGCGTCATCCGACGGCGGCAGATCTGGATGCCGCCTTTCCCGACGAGCCCGTGGTGCTGCGTCACGCATCCGGCCACATGCTGGTGGCCAATACTGCAGCGATGAAATCGGTGGGGATCAGCGCCGCCACTCCTGACCCCGAGGGCGGGACCATCCTGCGCAAGCCTGGCTCGAAAGAGCCTGAAGGCCTGATGCAGGAAATGGCGATGCAAGCCTTCATGCCGATGCTGACCGCACCGCGCCCCATCGAAAAAGAATTCGAGCTGCTCAAGCGTGCGCAGCAGCACTACGCCCAATTCGGGGTCACGACCGCAGCCGATCACCTGATCATGGAAGACCGGCTGCCGGTCATGGAAGAAGCCATCCGGAACAAGCAGTTCTTCATCGATGTGGTGGCCGCACCCGCCTTCATCTACGCGAACAAGGTGGTCGGCACCGGGCGCATCCGCTGGGGTGAATACGACAACCACCTGAAGTGGGGCGGGCTGAAAATCGCGGTGGACGGTTCACCGCAAGGCAAGACCGCCTTTGTGTCACAGACCTATCTCACGCCCGTGCCCGGTTGCGAAAAAGACTGCAAGGGCTTTCCGAACCTGAACCAGAAACAGGTGGATGGTCTGCTTCAGCTCGCCTACAAGAACGGGGTGCAGATCTACTCTCATGCCAACGGCGATGCCGCGGTCGACATGATGATCCGCGGCCACGAACAGGCGGTGGCTGCCGTCGGTGGCCCGAAAAAGGACCATCGCACACTGATCATCCACTCGCAGATCATCCGGCCCGATCAGCTCGATGCGTACAAGCGGCTGGGTCTGCTGCCGACGTTTTTCTCGGCGCACACCCACTACTGGGGCGACGTGCACCTGGCCAATCTGGGTGCGCAGCGAGCCGGGTTCATCAGTCCCCTGGCCAGCGCAAACAGGAAGGGCGTGATTCACGGCAATCACACCGACACCATCGTCACACCCATCGATCAGATGGCCCTGCTCTGGACGGCGGTGAACCGGGTCTCGCGAACCGGGCAGGTGGTGGGGGCCTCGGAGCGGGTCTCGCCCTATCAGGGACTCAAGGCCCAGACGGCCAACGGGGCCTACCTGTACTTTGAAGAAAAGACCAAGGGCACGCTGTCTCCGGGCAAGCTGGCCGATCTGGTGATCCTGGATCGCAATCCGCTGAAGGTGCCCCCGGCATCGATCCGGGACATCAAGGTACTGGAGACGATCAAGGAAGGGCAGACGGTGTTCAGGGCCGGCAGCTGACCGAACCGGCGCGGCGTCCGTTGATTCGTTCGACGCTCACTCGGCCTTCACGCCCGCCGTCCGGACCACCTGCGCCCAGCGCTCGACGTCTTCGCGCACGAACACCCCGAAGGCCTCGCCGCTGCGCGCATTTGCGCTCATGCCGCTCTTTTTCAGGGTGTCGATGACGGTCGATTGCTTCATCGCTGATGCAGTCGCCTCGCGCAATCGGGCCAGGGTCGCGGGCGCAATCCCCGCCGGCGCGAACAACGCGAGCCAGGCATCGGCCTCGACGCCAGGCACGCCGGCTTGTGCCAGCGTGGGCAAATCGGGCAGAAACGGCGACCGATTGGGAGAGGCCACCGCGATGGCCCGAAGCCGCCCCGACTGAATCGCCTGCAGCACGGTCGGCGTGGTTGCAAAGCTCAGGTTGACATGATGGCCGAGCAGGTCATTGAGCAGGGGCGCAGAGCCTTTGTAGGGCACATGCGCGATGTCGGCGCCGGTGCGCGACTTGAACAACTCAAGCGCCAGATGCGAGGCCGAGCCCGGGCCGGTGGATCCCGCGGTCAATTTGCCGGGCTCCTTGCGGGCCAGCGCGACCAGCTCGGAGGCGCTGCGCACCGGAACCTCGTTGCCGACCACCACCAGATGCTGAAGATCGGCCAGGCCGGCGATCGCGACGAAATCCTTGATCGGGTCATAACCGCCGCCCTGGGGCAGCAAGGAAATATTGGTTGCATGGGTCTGGTTGGTGCCGAAAACCAGCGTGTGGCCATCGGGGGCGGACTGAGCGACGCGGCGGGTTCCGATGGCGCCGGCGCCCCCCGGAACGTTTTCGATGATCACCGATTGGCCGAGGTCGCGGGTCAGCTCCACAGCCAGTGTGCGGGCCAGGATGTCGGTCGGGCCGCCTGCTGGATAGGGCACGACGAGGGAGATCGGTCGGGCTGGCGTCCAGGTGCTTTGCGCCTGAGCCGGTGCTGCGATCACTGGCAGGGCCAGTGCGGTCGCTTTCAGGAGTTGACGTCGGTGATTCATGGGTCTCGGTGGCTTGCTCTGGAAGTGACGCAGCAGCTTACCCGAGCCCCCGCACGCCGGCAGCAGGCGGGCGCATGGGCTGTTCTATGATCTGAAGACTCGAATCAGGCAGGAAGTAGGCCATGACAGCACTCAAACGAATCGAAGCGGCCCGCCAGGCGCTGCGCCGGATAGCGCGCCGTGCGATCGTGGCAGCCGGCTGTGCGGCTGCCGTCTTCGCGTCGACTGCACAGGCCTGCCCGGTCTGTGCGCCATCGAATGCCCTCACACCGGCGCAGGTGCTGATTAACGCGGACCGCGCGGTGCTGGTGCGGCCCGAATCGGGCACAGGCGGGGTTCGAGTCGAATCGATCATCAAGGGCAGCGGCACGCCGGGCGAGCTTCTGGACCTGAAGGTCCAACGCGCCGATGGCGCCCGGGTTCAGGCGGATCGGCCGATCCTGATGGTTCGCGACGAATTGAGCCGAAACTGGTCCGTTCTGGGCGATGTGGATGCCTCGTCCGCGCCGCTGCTGCGCGGTTTTTCGCAACTCAAGCGCAGCGCCGAAATGTCACCCGCCGACTGGCAGGAGCGGGTCGGGCGATTCGTGCCCTTGCTCGAACATCCCGAGCCGCTGGTGGCCGAAACCGCCTACGGTGAAGTCGCCCGATCGCCCTATGCTGCGATGCGAGCCAACCGCAAGGCTCTCGATGCGACTCGGCTGGCGCGCTGGACCGACGCACCTGAACTGGCATCGCGCAGGCCTCTTTACCTGCTGCTGCTGGGCCTGGCCGGCGGGCCGGCCGATGCGCAACGCATCGAGCAGCAGTTGGCGACTCGCGCGCCCACTGCCGACCGCAGCGACCTGCCGGCCCTGGTGGCGGCTGACATCGAGTTGCGCGGACCCTCGCGCCTGGCGGCGATCGAATCGCAGTGGCTGTTGAACCCCAACCGGTCGGTCGCAGACATCCAGTCGGTGCTGGTCGCCCTGTCGGTTCATGGCACGGATGCGGGCACCGTGCCTCGCGAGCGGATCATTGAGACCTACCTGCGCTTCATCAAGGCCCGCCCGCCTCTGGGCGGGCTCGTGGCTCAGGACCTGGCGAGCTGGCAGGTCTGGGATGCCACGCCGATGTACATCGCATCGATCGACAATCCGCAGGCGCCGATCGCATCGCGCGTGGCCATGGCGAACTACCTGCGGGTCAGCCCGCATCCGCAGGCGCGGGCTGCGGTCGAGCAGGCCACCCGGATTCGCTGATCAGCCGCGGGCCAGCTCGAACTGGCTGACTGCGCGGGCCAGCCGCTCGGCCTGATCCTTCAGGCTGATCGCCGCCGCCGCGCTTTGCTCAACGAGCGCCGCATTCTGCTGGGTCATGCCGTCGAGCTCGCCCACCGATTCATTCACCAGACCGACGCCGGCACTCTGTTCATGGGCAGCCCGGCTGATTTCGCCAATCAGGGTGCCGGTCTCGCGCACCGACTCGACGATGCGCTGCATGGTGGCGCCCGCCTCGCCCACCAGGCGCGTGCCCTGCTCGACCCGGCCCACCGACTCCTCGATCAGGGTCTTGATCTCGTGCGCTGCGTCGGTGCTGCGCTTGGCCAGTGTGCGCACTTCGGCTGCAACCACTGCAAAGCCGCGGCCTTGTTCGCCGGCCCGTGCGGCCTCGACCGCCGCGTTCAGGGCCAGGATATTGGTCTGAAAGGCGATGCCATCGATCACGCCGATGATGTCGCCGATCTTGTGACTGCTGTGGGCAATTTCGCCCATGGTCGCCACCACCTGCTCGACCGCCTGCCCCCCTCGGGAAGCGACCTCCGAGGCTGCAATCGAGATCTGTTCGGCGCGCCCGGCGTGGTCGGCGGTCTGCCTGACGGTGGCCGCCAGCTCTTCCATCGACGAAGCGGTCTTTTGCAGATTGGCCGCGGTCTGCTCGGTGCGCTCGGAGAGATCGGCGTTGCCCTGCGCGATCTCACCGGAAGCGGTTCGAACCGACTCAGAGGTCAGGGACACTTCCCGCAGGACGCTGCCAATGCGCTCCAGGGCGCCGTGCAGGGCACGCCCCAACGAGGTGTCAACCCTCACCTGTGACAGATCGAGTCGGACCCGGTCATCGGCACCGCGCATCGACTCGGTGACGCGAGCCAGTTCGGCGCCGAGTCGGGCATCGTTTTCGAGGTTGACCGCCATGGTGATCTGCAGAACAGCCTGCACCACCACATAGGCTGCGTGCAGCGCCACGACCGTCCAGGCCGGCTCGGCAAAACAGATCGTGCTCCAGCCCATCTGTTGCAGGGCATTGAAGAGGACATGGTGAATCGCGATGGTCGCGGCCGCCACGACGATCGGCTTCCAGTCGCGGTAGGCAAGCAGAAAGGCCAGGCTCACGAAGACGCCGAAGTGCAGCTCGAGCATGCCGCGCCCGATCTGGATCTGCACAGCGGTGATGGCCATGAACGCGAAGGCCATGAACAGACGGGTGACCAGCGCGCCCGGTGCCAGGCTGACCAGCGCAGCGGCTGCTGCCAGCAAGGGCAGGCCTGCGCCCAGCGCCAGGCCGAGCGCATCGAAGTGCCAGCCCAGTGCGATCGCCGCGACCTCGCAGGTGGCCAGCACCGCCAGCAGCATGCGATCGGCGCGGGTGTACACCGCGACCATGGCATCGGTATCGGTCTTCAGGCCGGACACAGCGGACCGGGCGGGGAGTCGGGGCAGGATCGAGGCGTTCATGAGCGGATGATCACCGCTGCGTGGGCCCTTCAATCGCCCGAACTGCGGCGCATCGGGCCGCTTGTTTACCGTGCAGTGCCGACCGATCCGATGGTCGAGGTCAGGTCAATCGGGTTTGCGCACGACCAGGCCATCGACTGCCACCACCCGGTCAGTGGCCACGATCAGGGGATTGGCCTCGGCCTCGGCCACCGGTTGCCCGGGCAGCAGCGCCAGCCGCGAAAAAGACGCCACGGCTCGGGCCAGAGCATCCAGGTCGCCGCGCGGCAAGCCGCGCCAGCCCCGGATCGGTGCAAGACCTTTGACTTCGTCGATCATCTCTCGGGCCATGGCCACATCCACCGGTGCGACGCGAATCGATGCATCCCGATAGACCTCGGCCAGTCGACCGCCCACGCCCAGGGTCACGATCGGACCCAGCAGCACATCGTGCCGATAACCCAGCAGCACCTCACCCAGGCCACGCACCATCTCCTGCAACAGCACGCCTTCGATGTGCGCCTGCGGCGCGTGTTTGAGCGCACTTGCGCGCATCGACTGGATGGCCTGATCGAGTCCAGCCTCATCGGTCAGCCCGAGGCTGACAGCGCCGGCCTCGGTCTTGTGCGGCAAATCGGCGCTCACCAGCTTGGCAGCCACCGGCCACGCAAGCGGATGCGCCCAAGGGGCCTGCCTGAGCACGGCGCGCTGCACCGTGGGCACACCAAGGGCATCGAACACCGCAAGTGATCTGACCTCATCCAGCACCGGCGGCGTTGCACCATGCAGCAGCGATGCGATGGCATCGGCATCGGCCGAGGGCAGCCTTGAATCGGGTTGTACCGGTGCCTGCCAGTGCAGACAGGCCGCCAGGGCATCGGCACAGGCCTCGGGGGTTCGGAAGGCCGCGATGCCATGGCCGGCCAGCAGGGTGAGGGATTCCTGGGCGTGGGGCGCCAGAAACGCTGCGAAGGGCTTGCCCCAGACCTGCTCTGCGTTGACCCGGACCATCGGTTCGACCGCCAGTGCCGGCTGGAATTGCGCAGATGAGCCTGCCACCGCCAGCACCGCGTCGCAGAAATCCGCCTGCATCAGGCCGCGCAACACCGCGGCGTATTTGGCGGGTGTGGCGGCCAGCGTGAGGTCGATGATCGGGGCGGCCCGCAAGGCGATGCCCTGACTGGCCATGTGATCGATGAAGGCCGGTGTCGGGACGGCGGCATCGACACCCAGCATACCGAGCCGATCAACGACCATCGCAGCCCCGCCGCCGGTGGTGCTCACCACCGCCACACGCGGCCTGGGCCGCCCGGGCAGGGGTGCCGATGGGCGAACACCGCGCAACAGCGGCGCGATCTCGAGCAGGGTCTCGATCTGCTCGACCCGCACGATGCCGTGGGCGCGGAAAAACGCATCGAAGGCCGCATCTTCACCGGCGATCGCGCCGGTGTGCGAGACCGCAAGTTGTGCGCCCACCTCGGAGCGCCCGAGCTTGTAGACGACGATCACCTTGCCGGCGCTGTGGGCGGCCCGCGCAGCCGCGGCCAGCCGGGGTGCATCGCGCAGGGTCTCGAGGAACAGCGCGATCACATCGGTGTGCGGG
>CAIXXI010000542.1 GCA_903923345.1 uncultured Burkholderiales bacterium
CATGCTCGAGGCCACCCAACGCGGCATGACCATCCGCATCGACCTTATCTGGTGCTGGGGTCTTTCGTCGGCAGATCGGTGGTGACCACCGCGTACACGACCCCGTCCCTGACGAGGGGAACGATCCGGGAGATCATCCAGATGTCGCCGCCGCCGGCATCGAAATACGGTGCAGTCCAGCTGCTGGATTTCGAATTGCGTGCTTGCACAAGCCAGGCCTGGTTATCGATGTCATAGCCTGGTTCGACCACCAGGTCCTTGTCCGCGTACCCGCTACCGCGCTTGAACACATACGGGCTGGTGCTGGCTTTCTGATTGGTAGCGAGGACCGTGACCGTGCTGCCAAAAAAGCTGGGATTGTTGGTCAGATACGCACGAATGCGGGCGGGCAGCTCCGCCGGTTTGATGGGCGTGGTGGCCAGATCCATTGCAAAGGCATCGAGTGCCTTTTCAACCACTTCCTGCTCGGAGTCATCGCCGCCGCAGCCCGCCAGAGGCAAGGCGCACAAGGCAGCCAGCACCAGGCGACGGTTTGAAAAGCGTGTGTGCTGCGGGGAATGTTTCTTCATGGCGGCAGAGGGACTCAGGTTCCGATGGGGTGGACGTCAGACAAGCCAGGCAGGCTAGCACGCGCTGAGTTCTCGCGGACGCCCCACGGTAGCCCTCAATCCAGGTCAATCTGCCAAGGGTCAAGTACATCAATTCCGGCATTGATGAAATCGCTGATATTTCTTGTCACCAATGTGCAGTCGTGCGCTCGGGCTGTCGCGGCGATGATGGAGTCGAAGGCTGCCATGGTTTTGCCTTGTGCCTCGGCCTGCACTGTCATGTACGCCCAAATCTTCGAGCCATTCTGGTCGAAGGCCAGGATGCGATCTTCGAAACCGGCTTCCAACTGCTGCAGCCATACAGTGAGCTCGGCTCGCCTCCTGGATTCCGGTAGCCTGGTCACGCCACGTTGCAATTCGCCCCAAGTCATCGCGCTGATGCAAAGCTCAAGGGGTTTGCGCGCCTTGACCCACTGAAGTACGTGGGCGTCGGGCTCGCTCTTGACCAATTCAGACAGCACGCAGGTATCCAGCAAATACTTCACAGCGCGATATCCCTGATGGCCTCCGGGGACCTTTCAAACACCAAAGCTTCGCCGCGTGGTGCATTGAGCAGGCAATCCATCAAACGCGGTGTCTGACCACTTAATCGACGGTATTCATCAGCCGCCAGGATAACGACCGCCTCTTCTCCACGTCGCGTCACCATCTGAGGACCCTCCTTCAGAGTGCGATCAACGACCTCGCTGAATCGACTCTTCGCTTCCTGTAATTGCCAAGTATGCATAGCCACTAATCCGCCTAGTCTGACTAGTCGCTAGTATCAGATACCAGCACGATTGAGTCAAAGCCGCAGTGGTTCATTCAGATCGCCGGGCACCCTCACTCAGGAGGCATCAAGCGCCTCGCGGGCGGCGTCGAGTGAAGCCATGCTGGACTGATCGGCCGCCTGCCGTGTTCATGCAAACGCGCGTGTTAGCCTCGTTCCGGTCAGGTCGATTCCTGACCCATTTCTGTCCAACTGACGTTCAAGCAATTGAACGGAATCACGGGACACGCCAAGCGCACCACTGACCTCATGAACGCCATGAACCCAAAGCAACCCGAGATGACCGGCCATCGTGGCGCGGCGCGCTTTGCGCCCGAGAACACACTGGCTGGCATTCGCCGGGCCGCGCAGGCCGGCGTGCCCTGGGTCGAGATCGACACTCAACTCACTGCCGATGAGGTCCCGGTGGTCATCCACGATGCCACCGTCGATCGGTGCAGTAACGGCCATGGCGCGGTGCGGTCGATGTCACTCGCCGCGATCCGATCCCTGGATGCCGGCAGCTGGTTCGATCCGGCATTTGCCGGCGAACGGATTCCCACCCTGGACGAAGCGCTGGCCCTGATCAATGAACTCGGCCTGAATCTGAACCTCGAAATCAAGGTCCACCATCCAGAGGAAGTCGCCCTGCAGGTGTCCAAGGTCAGGGCCTGTATCGAGCGCAGCGGCTTTCCACTCGAGCGCCTGTTCTTTTCGAGTTTCCTGCCTGAGGCGGTGCGCTTGTGTCAGCAGCAGATGCCCACGGTGCGACGCGGCCAGTTGATCAACGAATGGGTGCCCCGCGTGCTGGACGCCATCGGGCCGATGGATCTGTACAGCATCAACATCAACCACCGGCATCTGACCGAATCCGTCGCGCGCCAGATCAAGGCCCGCGGCGTGAAGCTGATGATCTACACCCTCAATGACCCGGAGCAGGTCGCCCGCTTGACCCGCTGGGGCGTGGACAACATCATCACCGACCTGCCCGGGGCACTGTCAGCCGATCAGCGCGCGGTGTAACCGCCATCATCCAGGTAGTACGCCCCGTTGATGAACGAGGCGCCGTCGGAGCACAGGAACAGCACCAGCGAGGCGATCTCCTCGGGGCGGCCCAGGCGGCCGATTGGATGCTGTGCTGTGATGAAGGCTCGCATGTCGTCGCTGCTGCGAATCGGCGCGGTCATGGGCGTCTCGATGAAGCCCGGCCCGATTGCATTGACGCGAATGTTGCGGTCGGCGTATTCCAGTGCCGCCACCCGGGTGAGGCCCACGACCCCGTGCTTGGAGGCGGTGTAGGCCGAAGAATGAGCAAAGCCCACGCCGCCGAGGATCGAGGCCATATTGACGATCGAGCCGCCGCCGTGGGCCAGCATGGCCGGGATTTCCGCGCGCAGGCAATGGAAGACACCATCGAGGTTGATCGACAGCACCCGCCGCCAGTTCTCCAGATCGTATTCCGCAATCGCCTTGCGCACACCGCCACCGCCTGAGATGCCGGCATTGTTGATCGCGCAATCGAGCCGCCCGTACTCGGCGACAGTTTCGGCCACCATGTCAGTCGCGGACTGCGGGTCAGCGACATCCACCTCGACAAACATTGCCCGTGCACCCGATTCGCGCAGGCTGCGCACCACCGCCACGCCGTCGCTGGACGGCAGATCGGCGATGGCCAGCATCGCGCCGCATTCAGCAAAGGCCCGGGCGCTGGCCAGCCCGATGCCGGATGCGCCGCCGGTGATCAGCACCACCCGGTCTGCGAAGGCCTGGGTCGAGAAAACCGGTCTTGAGCCGCTTGCAGTCTGCGAAGTCGACATGGTGTGTCCCCCTGATTTCAGTTTGCCGCCGCAGCCTTGGGGCCCCAGCGCGTGAGCCTGACCGCCAGGGCGGTCGAGATGCCATACAGTGCCATGGCCGCCCCAACCAGCGCAAAGTACTGCCAGGCAGGCGCGTGGTTGGCAGCCAGCCACAGGCCCACCACCACCACCAGCAGCAGGCGCGCCGAAGAGGCCAGCACCGGCCCGAGAATGCGCCCCGAACCCTGAGAGGCAAAATACAAGGTCAGCCCGAATCCGAAGAACGTGAAGGCCGGGCCTGCCCAACGCATGTACTGGGCGGCGAAATCGAGCACCACCGGGTCGCTGCTGAAGAAGGTCGACCAGACGCCCGGAATCAGCGAAACGATCAGCCCTACTGCGCCGAGGTTGACAGCCGAGAGCGTGGCTGCAGTCCAGGCAACCTTCCGCGCCCTGGCCACATGACCTGCTCCGATGGCCATGCCGACCATCGGCACCGAGGCCACTCCAATTCCAAAGGCAATCGGCACCAGCATGAACTCCAGGCGCTGACCAATGCCATATCCGGCCAGCGGGGCCACGCCAAGGGGTGCAACCAGTCCGGTGAGAACCAGCACGGTCAGGACCGACTGCAGCGGCGACAGGCAGGCGATCGCACCGACCTTCAGGATGTCCAGGAACAGCTCGCGTCGTGGCCGGAACCCCTTCCAGCCCAGGGTCAGGCGGGCCTTGCCGCTGGACAGCCACCAGATCAGAAACGCAACGCCCACCGCATTGGCCAGCACCTGACCCACCGCGACGCCGGCCATGCCCAGACGTGGAAACCCGCCCAGCCCGAGCCCCAGGGCGCCACCCACAAGGATCTGCAGCAGGGAGGTCAGCAGCAGCGTCAGCGAAGGCACTCGCATGTCGCCCGTGCCGCGCAGGATCGAGGCCAGGGTGTTGAGCAACCAGACCAGCCAGGCACCTGCAAAGACGATGTTCGCGTAGACCAGGGCATGCTCGAGCACCTCACCCTGCCCCCCCAGCAGCCGATAAATGGACGGACCGAAGACCAGGAACAGCAGCGTGGTTGCCAGCCCCATGCCAATCGCAATCACCAGCGCATGCAGGGCCAGGGTGCGTGCCCGGACTGCGTCTTGCGCACCGAGTGCACGACTCACGGCGGACGACACCCCGCCTCCCATCGCACCCGCCGACATCATGCCGACCAGCATCACCAGCGGAAAGACCAGGGCCATGGCAGCCAGTTGCGCCGTGCCCAGCAGGCCCACGTACTTGGTCTCGGCAACACCCACCGCAACCGCCATCGCCATCGCGATCACATTGGGCAGGGCCAGACGCAGCAGCGTGGGCAGGATCGGGTCAGTGACCAGACGGTTCGCCGGTGGCTGGCTGGGGGCTTGCGTACCTGAAGCAAGGGTCGACATAATTGCACCTGCAACTGTTGCAGATGCAATTTCAACATGAAAAAG
>CAIXXI010000543.1 GCA_903923345.1 uncultured Burkholderiales bacterium
CGAGCCCCAGTAGAGCAGCTGGCGAATCGTTCGACGCGGATCGCGCTCAAACTCGGCCTCGGCTTCGCCAGGCTGCTGAAAGTAGAGCTGATAAAAACGAGCAGCGTCGGTCTGCGGCATGTTGGCCGTCGGTCGGTTCTTGCCACGCGGCATGAAGGGCACCGACAGGGCCATGACCGCGCGGAACCGGTCCGGTCGCAGCAGGGCGGCATGCCACGCGACCGGCGCGCCCCAGTCGTGGCCGGCAATCACGGCAGACGGTTCATTGAGCGCATCGAGCAGCCCGACCAGATCCCCCACCAGATGGAACAGGGTGTACTGGTCGATCGCCTCGGGCTTGTCGGTCTGACCATAGCCTCGCTGGTCTGGCGCGACCACGTGATAACCCGCCTGGGCCAGCGCAATGATCTGATGGCGCCAGGAGTACCAGGATTCCGGCCAGCCATGGCACATCACCACCAGCGGGCCTTCACCGGCCTCGGCAATGTGCATGCGAATGCCATTGGTCTCGATGAAGCGATGGGCAATATCCATGGTTCAGGCACCTGTTGCGCGAATCATTTCGCGAAGCTTGAATTTCTGGATTTTGCCCGAAGGGGTTGCCGGCATGGCCTCGAGCACCTCAAGACGCTCGGGGATGTACTGGATCGCCAGCTTGTGCTCCTTCAGGAACGACACCATCGCTTCGAAATCCAGCGTCTGCCCGGGGCGGGTCACGACCACCGCGCAGGCCCGTTCGCCCAGGCGCTCATCCGGCATTGCGACGATCGCAGCCTGAGCGACTGCCGGGTGGCGATAGAGCAGCGCCTCGACTTCGACAACCGGGATGTTCTCGCCGCCGCGAATGATGATGTCCTTGCTGCGCCCGCTGATGCGGATGTAGCCGGCTGCGTCCATCCGCGCCAGGTCACCGGTGTCAAACCAGCCCTGAGCGTCGGTGTTGTTCCACTGCGGCCGCTTGAGGTATCCACCGAAATTCGAACAACCGCGAACCAGCAATCGCCCGACCTCACCACGAGGCAGCTCGACTCCTCCCTCATCGGCCACCTTCGCTTCCATGCCTGGCAGCGCGCAGCCGTCGGTGTTCACGGCCCGCTCATCGTCGTCATCCAGGTGAATCAGCGTGCAGGCGCCGTTTTCGGACATGCCCCAGGCCGAGACAATCTTGGTACCCAACACGCTGCGCGCCTGCTCAACCAGCGGCCCCGGGATCGGCGCACCGGCACACAGGAAGGTCTTCAGGGTCGGCACGGTCTGGGCACTTTCAGCCACCGTGCGGGCAAGGTCGGTCAGAAAAGGCGTGGAGGCCATGGTGAAGGACACCTGCTCGGCGCGGATCAGTTCAAGCGCCCGCTTAGGCTCCCAGATGTCCTGCAAGACCACATGGGCTCGAAGCATGACCGGCATCATCAGGCCATACATGAAGCCGGTCTGATGGGCCATCGGCGAGGCCATCAGCACCACATCGTCTCCACCCAGATTCACCCGCTGTGCATACGGCACGATGTTCGACATCAGGGTATTGGCTGAATGCAGCACGCCCTTGGGCTCTCCGGTGGTGCCCGAGGTGTAAATCAGCTGGGTGATGTCGTCTGGTCCGGGTCGACTGGCGCTGAGAATCTGCTGTGCATCCGACTGCGTCTCCCAGGCCGGCTCGCTCAGCAGCGCCTCGAAGCTGTTGGCGCCCTGCCCGCCCACCACGACGACGTGCTTGAGCGAGGGCAAAGCGCCGCGCAGGCCTTCGAGCATCTGTTCGTGATCGAAGCCGCGAAAGACCTTGGGCACGATCACGACCTTCGCCTCGCCATGGGCCAGCATGAACGACAGCTCACGCTCGCGAAAGATGTGCATCAGCGGGTTGATCACCGCGCCGAGACGCGAGCAGGCGAGATAGGTCAGGGTGAACTGCCACCAGTTGGGCAGCTGCATCGCGACCACATCATTTCGCCCGACACCCAGCCGCGACAGGCCAACGGCGATGCGATCGACCATGGTGGCCATCTCACGATAGCTAAAGCGCCTCACTTCACCAGACTCGACCCGCACCGCAGTCAGGGCCCGCTTGTCGGGGCACTGCGCCAGACAGGCATCGAGATCATCATTGATGGTGCGATCGAACCACAGCCCCTGGGCGATCGCATTGGCGCGGCGAGGCGCAAGCAAAACGGCGTCGAATTCCATGTCTGTCTCCTGTGTCGCTTGACTCAGGCGGGAACCGCTGCCCGCCCGGCACGAGTGCGTGCAATGACCGTTTTCATGATCTGCGCCGTGCCATCACCGATCTGAAATCCGAGCACGTCGCGAAGCCGCTGCTCCATCAGTCCATGGTCATAGCCGCCGTGCCCGTGCATGAGCAGGCACTGATGGATCGTGTCGTAGGCCAGCTTCGGCCCCCACCACTTGCACATGGCGGCTTCGGCGCTGTGCG
>CAIXXI010000544.1 GCA_903923345.1 uncultured Burkholderiales bacterium
CCTCACCTTGGATGGGGACGCGCCCGCCATCGGCCTGGCCCTGCCCGGATACCTGTATCTCGCATCGGACGCGCAGGCCAAGGGGCTGCGTGCCCAGAACACGATTCAACGCGCCCAGGGTGCGGCGATCGATCTGCTCACACCCACCGAATTGTCCGGGCGCTTTCCATGGCTGCACACCGATGACCTGGCTCTGGGCGCTCTCGGCTGCGGTTGCGAGGGCTGGTTCGACGGACCTGCCCTGCATGCCGCGATATTACGCTGCGCCCGTGCTCAGGGCGCGCACCTGATCCGGGCCGAAGCCGTCGGGTTTGAGCGTTCAGTCGCGGGGGGCGTTGCACGGGTGAGTGGCGTGCAGTTGCAGGACGGCCGCCTGATCGAATGCGGCTGGACGGTCAATGCAGCCGGTGCCTGGTCACGCCCACTGGTCGCCCAGCTCGGCATCGACATTCCGATCCATGCCCGGCGCCGCACGGTGTTCGTGCTGTCGTGTCCGACTCCTCTGCCCGAATGCCCGCTGATCATCGACCCGAGCGGCTTCTGGTTCCGACCCGAGGGCCGCCAGTTCATCTTCGGCACCACGCCCGATCCCGACACCGATGACCTGCCGCTCGAGCCGAACCTTGTCGAATTCGACGAAAGCACCTGGGCGGCGCTGGCGCACCGCGTTCCGGCCTTCGAATCGGTTCGCATCGAGCGCGCCTGGGCGGGTTACTACGAAATGAACCTGTTCGATCACAACGCGCTGATCGGTGCCTGGCCCGGTATCGAAGGCCTGCTGATGGCCACCGGGTTTTCAGGCCACGGGATGCAGCAGGCGCCTGCGGCCGCGCGGGGCATCGCCGAACTGATCCTGCACGGGCGCTACACCTCGCTCGATCTGTCTGCGCTCACACCCGCGCGCCTGCACAGCGGGCAGGCGCTGGTCGAATCGAATGTGATCGGGTGAAGCTGCGCAGTCAGTGGCTCAGACCCAGCCACCCGACAGGCTGATGCCTTCGCCGGACACGAACTCGACTTCGGCTGCGGCAAGGAACACCGCCAGCAGGGCGCTTTCTTCGGGGCGACCCAGCCGCATCGCGGGCACTTCGCGCTTCAGACGCTCCTGGAATGCCGGCAGCGCCTGAACTTCCGGCCCGTAGTAGGTCGGGTTTTCGACGAAATTCTGAGCAATCAGGTTGACCTGCACATTGTGCGGCGCAACCTCGGTCGCAACCGCCCGGGTCCAGGCGAGCTGCGCGCCCCGAGAAGCGGCGTAGGTCGAGACCCGCTTCTGGCCGCGCAAGGCGGTGGCACTGCCCATCACCACGATCTTGCCGGCACGCCGCTCGATCATGCCAGGCAGCACCGCGCGGGCCAGGCGCGGCAAGGGATCGACCAGATGCGAAAACACCGTGCGCCACTCCTCATCGGTGACCGCTGTCGCCGGCGTGTAGGGCGACGGCACGGCCAGATTGGCGATCAGCACATCAACGCGGCCGGCACGATCGACCACCTGTTGCGCAGCCTGCGGCTCGACCATCGGCGAAGGGTCGGCGATCACGATCGCACCATGGTCACTGAAGGCACGGGCCAGCACCGGCCCCATGAATTCTTCGCTCTGGGTGATCAGCACCCGTTTGCCCTGCAGGCTGTCGCCCAGTTTCATCAGACGTCTCCGGTTAAGCCGACCATCTTGGCAAGCCCGGACTCATGATGCAAGCCAGACTGCCAACGGCTCGGCAGCCCACCTCAATCCAGCCCGGCGGCCGCTTCGAGTTCGCGCACCATCCGGGCCACCCGATCGGCCAGCCGTTCGGTGCTGACCTGCTCTCTGAGCCGCTCGATCATCAGCGGGAAAGCAAATGGCCCGGGCCGTTCAAGCCGGATTTCGATGCGCTCCAGGCCTCGCAGCCGCTCAAGGGTCTGGCGCAGACGCCCGATCTCCAGCTCCTGCTCGAGTACTTCATTGCGGGCCTGGGCCAGCAGCAGGCTGTCGGCATCGTGCTGGCGAAAGACCTCGTAGAACAGGCCTGCCGAGGCCTGCAATTGGCGCGTTCGAACCGCCGCACCCGGAAAGCCCTGAAACACCAATCCGGCAATCCGGGCGATCTCGCGAAAGCGGCGCAGGGCCAGCTCGCCCGAATTCAGGCTGCACAGCACGTCATCGAGCAGGTCTTCGTCGCTCATCAGATGGCCGTCCGCGAGGCCCGACCAGTCCACCGCTTCGGGTGACAGCAACTCCAGGCCATAGTCATTCACCGCGACTGAAAAGCTCGCTGCGGTCTGCTGACTCACCCGCCAGGCCAGCAAGGAGGCCAGCCCCAGATGCACATTGCGTCCGGCAAAGGGATAGAGAAACAGGTGATGGCCTTCGCGCGATCGCAGATGCTCGACCACCAGGGTGCGCGAATCGGGCAGCCTCGACCAGGCCTGCTGCACCTTCAGCAGTGGCCGGGCCATCTGCATGTCAGGCCCTTCGAAATCACCGGCTGCTGCCCGATCCAGGCGCTTGAGCACCGCATCGGCCATCTCCGACGACAAGGGCATGCGCCCGCCCTGCCACCTCGGCACCGCTGCGCGTCGCCCGCTGGCGCGCTTCACATAGGCGGTCATCTCGTGCACCCGCACCAGCTCGAGCAGCCTGCCGGCAAACAGAAAGCAGTCGCCTCGCTTGAGGCGCGAGACGAACCCCTCCTCGACCGTGCCGATCGTGCCCCCGGTCTGATACTTCACCGACATCGCCGCATCGGCCACGATGGTGCCGATCGACATGCGATGCCGCCGTGCGATGGCCACATCGCGCACCCGATGCACGCCGGCCTCGTCCGGGACCACCCGGCCATATTCCGGATAGGCGACCAGGGATTGCCCGCCTCGCATTGCAAAGTCCATCGCCCAGCTCCATTCAGCCTCGGTCAGCTCGCGATAGGCATGGCTGCCTCGGACCTCCTCGAGCAACTGCGCCGGCTCGAAGCCGGTTCCGGCGGCGATGGTCACCAGATGCTGAACCAGCACGTCGAAGGGCTTGGCTGGCGAATCGCGCGGCTCGATGCGACGGGCCGCCACCGCGTCTCGAGCTGCCGCAGCCTCGATCAATTCGAGGGCATGCGTGGGCACCAGCGTGACCCGCGACGGCCGGCCGGGCGAATGGCCCGAACGGCCCGCCCGCTGCAACAGTCGCGCCACTCCCTTGGCACTGCCAATCTGCAGCACCCGCTCCACCGGCGAAAAATCCACACCCAGATCGAGGCTGGAAGTGCAGACCACACATTTGAGCCGACCGGCCTTGAGTTCGGCTTCCACCCAGCCACGCACCGACGCATCGAGCGATCCGTGGTGCAGCGCGATCAATCCGGCCCAGTCAGGCCGGGCTTCCAGGATCGCCTGATACCAGAGTTCAGCCTGAGCCCGGGTGTTGGTGAAGACCAGGCTGCTACCGCTGGCATCGATCTGGTCGATCACCGCTGCGGTCATCCGGGTGCCCAGATGCCCGCCCCACGGAAAGCGTTCGGTCGACTCCGGCAGCAAGGTGTCGACGATCAGCTCCTTGGGAACCCGGCCCTGAACCAGTCGCCCGGGTGTTGAAGCGAGCAGCACCTGCAGGGCATGGTCGAGGTTGCCCAGGGTCGCCGACAGGCCCCAGACGATGAGCCCCGGATTGAATCGCTTCAGACGGGCCAGCGCCAATTGCACCTGGACGCCGCGCTTGTTTGCCATCAGCTCGTGCCACTCGTCGACCACGACCATCACCACCCGCCCCAGGCGCTGCGGCGCATCCGCGCGAGACAGCATCAGCGAGAGGCTCTCCGGTGTGGTCACCAGGGCGTCCGGCATGCGCCGGTCCTGGCGGGCACGTTGCGCGGTCGGGGTGTCGCCGGTGCGCAGACCAACCTCCCAGTCGAGTCCGAGTTCCGCCATAGGCTCTTGCAGGGCAATCTGTGTATCGGAAGCAAGCGCTCGCATCGGAGTGATCCACAGCAGCTTCAGGCCGGCCTGATGCCAGCGGTCAGTCGGGGTTGCCGATCCGGATCCGCCAGGGGCTGTCCGCAGGGCGCGCGCCAGGGCTGCGAACCAGACCGCATAGGTCTTGCCGGCTCCGGTGGTGGCATGCAGCAAGCCGGACTCGCCTGCGGCGACCGCGCTCCAGACCTCCTGCTGAAACCCGAAAGGCTGCCATCCGCGCCGTGCAAACCAGCCCGGCAGATCGGTTGGCTCGAGCGCAACCGTCGGGGCGGGTGCCGGGGCGGCGGCTTGCGGCGCCTTCGCCGCTTTACGTGCAGGCAGCGGTCGGGGCTTGGGAAAGGCGGGCATACCCGCCATCCTAGCCCCGGGCCGGTCGCTTACGCCGGCGTCATCGGATGCAGGTGGCAGGCCACCGCCCGCCCGCCCTCGCTGCCCAGCAGCGCCGGCACCTCGCTGCGGCACCGATCCATCGCGTGCGGACAGCGGGTATGGAAGCGGCATCCCGGCGGCGGGCGCAGGGCACTGGGCACTTCGCCGCTCACCACCAGGCGCTCGCGGCGCGCCTCGATGGCGGCATCGGCCACCGGAATGGCCGCCAGCAGGGCCTGTGTATAGGGATGCAGGGGATTGCGATAGAGCTCGTCTCGCGAGGCGATCTCCACGATCTTGCCCAGATACATCACCGCGATGCGATCGCTGATGTGCCGCACCACCGCCAGGTCGTGTGCCACGAAGATGTAGGACAGGCCCAGCCGCTCCTGCAGGTCCATGAAGACATTGACCACCTGCGCCTGGATCGACACATCGAGCGCCGACACCGCTTCATCGCAGACGATCAGCGCCGGGTCCAGTGCCAGGGCGCGGGCAATGCCGATGCGCTGACGCTGGCCGCCGGAAAATTCATGCGGATAACGACTGGCCATGTCGGGCAGCAGCCCGACGATCGACAGCAGTGAGGCCACACGCGCCTGGTACTCGGCCTTGTTGCTGTCCAGCCCATGCACCTGCAGGGGCTCGC
Source organism: uncultured Burkholderiales bacterium (assembly GCA_903923345.1). Classification (GTDB taxonomy): domain Bacteria; phylum Pseudomonadota; class Gammaproteobacteria; order Burkholderiales; family Burkholderiaceae_E; genus UBA4615. The sequence goes on from CAIXXI010000544.1 coordinate 4,964, forward strand.
CGACGATGTCGCGCACCCGCATGCGCGGATTGAGCGATCCATATGGGTCCTGGTAGACCATCTGCATGCGACGGCGCATCGATCGCATCCGTGTGCGATCGAACTGCGTGATGTCCTGGCCTTCGAAAACGATGCTGCCTGCGGTCGGCTCGAGCATGCGCAGCACCGCCAGGCCGGTGGTCGATTTGCCGCAACCGCTCTCGCCGACCAGCCCGAGGGTCTCGCCTCGGCGCAGCGTAAAGGACACGCCATCGACCGCATGCACCGTGGCGACCTGCTTTTGCACGATCACGCCCTTATAGACCGGAAAGTGCACCTTCAGGTCGCGCACCGCGAGGATCTCATCAGACCCAGCGGTGCGGGCATCGGCGGTGGCAGGCGAGTGGGCGATTTCAGTCATCGAGGAAACAGGCCTTCTGGTGGCGATCACCGACCTCTCGCAGCACCGGCCGCTCCTGCAGGCAGCGCGGCTGCGCCTGCCGACAGCGCGGCGCAAAGGCGCAACCCGGCGGCAGGGCGGCAAGGTTCGGCGGCTGGCCTTCGATCGGCACGAGGCGCCGGCGGGTGTCGCCATCGAGCCTGGGGATCGAGGCCATCAGCCCGCGGGTGTAGGGATGCGAGGGCTTTGCGTAGAGTTGTTTGGCCGGTGCCGTCTCGACCACCCGACCGCCGTACATCACGATGACCCGGTCTGCGTAACGGGCCACCACACCGAGGTCGTGGGTGATCAGGATCAGCGCCGATCGCGCCTGCTTCGACAGATCCTGCAGCAGATCGAGGATCTGCGCCTGCACGGTCACATCCAGCGCGGTCGTGGGTTCATCCGCGATGATGAGTTGCGGCTCGCAGGCCAGGGCCATCGCGATCATCGCCCGCTGGCGCATGCCGCCCGAGAACTGATGCGGATAGGCCGACACGCGGGTGCCCGCATCCGGTATGCGCACCAGCGCAAGCAGTTCGCGCGCCCGCTCGAGTGCCGCAGCCCACGGGGTCTTGCGATGCAGGTTCACCGGCTCGGCAATCTGTCGACCGACGGTGATCGACGGGTTGAGCGAGGACATCGGCTCCTGGAAAATCATCGCGATCCGGTTGCCGCGGATGGCACGAATGCCCGCGTCATCGAGCGTCACCAGATCGGTGCCATCAAAGACGATCTGCCCTGACACGATCCGGCCCGGCGGATCCGGGATCAGCCGCAGGATCGACAGCGCAGTGACACTCTTGCCCGAGCCCGACTCACCAACGATCGCAACCGTCTCGCCCGAATGCACATCGAAGGAGACATCGTCGACCGCGGTGACCGTCCCGTGCTCGGTGCGAAAGCGCGTGGTCAGGCCGCGCACACTGAGCAGCGGCTCGCCTGCAGCCGCAGGCTGTGCCGCCGCAGACACCACATTGACCGGATCAGCGATCACTTGAATCCCATCTTCTGCTTCATGTCCTGGTCGATCCACAGCCGGGCGTAGATCGGACCGGGGCGCACTGCGCCCGCGCGCAATTCACCGTCGTAGTTCTTCACCCAGGGCCACCAGGCCGAGTAGACATAGCCGGTGGGCAACCAGATGTAAGGCGCCTTGTCGACGATCTCCCGGGTCATCTCCTTGAGCATCTGCTGGCGCTTGCCCTCATCGCGCTCGGCGTACATCGCGGCCACTTTCTTGTCGAGCGCGGCATCGGCGTACTGCGAGGGGTTCCAGGTCTGGCCGGTGACAAAGCTCTTGCGGATGGTGGTGGTCGGATTGGTGTGGCCGTTGTCCATGAAGTAGCCGGCCGAATTGGTCTTGGAGGTCATGCGCGACAGGAAGGCGCCGTACTCCAGCGGCTCGATCTGCATCTTGACGCCGACCTTCTCCAGATAGGCCGCGACCATCGGCAGCAGGTCCATGTGGACCGGGCTGTTGGCATTGACCTGGACCTTGAAGGTGAACCCGTTCGGATGCCCGGCTTCGGCCAGCAGCTTCTTCGCCTTCTCCGGGTTGTAGGTGAAGAGCTCCTTCACCGATTCCGGCATCGAGGCCAGCGGCTCGAAATAGCCGACATAGTCCGGATGCTGCGGATAGCCGAAGAGCTCGGCATTGCCACCCCAGAAGGTCTTGACGATCTCCTGCTTGTTGACCGCCATGTTCAGCGCGCGACGCACCCGCACATCATCGAAGGGCTTGGTGTCGACCCGCATCGCCAGGAAGGTGCCGACCATGTTCAGGTGGCGATTCCACTTGAGCTGAGGCGCGTTTCTCTTGAGCTCTTCGACCGCGCTCCAGCGCACGCCTTCATGGATGTCCAGCCGGGCGGTGCGCAGTGCGGCATACGAGGCCGCCTCATCCTTGATGGTGCGATAGACCACCTTGTCGACGAAAGGCAGCTTGTACTCGGTGCCGCCAATCCGCTCTTTGTCCCAGTAGATCGGGTTCTTGGTGAAGGTGGTCGAGTTGCCGTTCACGAAGTCGGTGAGCATGAACGGGCCGGTGCCGTTATGGTTCTTCCAGTCCTTGGCGCCGGCTGCAACGACTTCCTTGGGGAAGATGCCCGAGTAATAGCCCCAGCCGAAGCGGTAGTCCCACTCGGCGAAGTAGTCCTTGAAGGTGAACAGCACCGTGTGCTTGTCGGTGGCTTCGACCTTGCTGACATGGTCGAAATAGCTCGGAATCTTCTTCGGGCTGGCATTGAGGTGGTTGTAAGAGAAGACCACGTCATCGGCCACCAGCTCGCGCGAGGCCATCACGCCCTTCTTCTCGGGGAACATCACGCCCTTGCGCAGCTTGACTTCCAGGCGCAGCGGGTTTTCCTTCCAGTTCCAGCTCTCGGCGAGTTCACCGCGGATGGCATCGAGTGGCAGGTAGGCATCGGCCACGAAGGCATGCTTGCCGCCAGCCTTTTTGGACTTGGACAGATCCGCCGCAAACAACTGCTCGAAGTACTGGCCGGTGTCGTGGTTGGCCTTCCAGTTCCAGTCGGCCGGGTCCCAGGTCAGTGCGGAGATCGTGTAGTAGATCGTCGCGACGCTGAGCGTGCCGCCGTACTTCGGCGCCTCAGCCGGCGCCTGCGCGCCCGCGACGCCAGGCAGCATGCTCAATGCGCCCACCAGCGCCAGGCCGCCGATCCTCGATTTCACCTTCTCAAACTTCATCGCTGTCTCCTTCACCCGTTGGGTTGTCAGCGCCGCGCTTCAATGGCCCGGTCGCTGGGTTGTGCCAATTATCTGGATCCCCTCAATCGTGGATCGAGCAGATCACGCAGGGCATCGCCAAACACATTGGTGGCATAGACCACCACCGTCAGACACAGGCCGGGCGCCAGCGCCAGCCAGGGCCCCTGAAACATGTAGGTGCGTCCGCTGCCCGACAGCAGCCCGCCCCAGGTGGGCGCGGGCGGGGGCACGCCCAGCCCAAGAAAGGACAGGCCCGACTCGGCCAGGATCACCGCGCCCACCCGGGTGGTGAACAGCACGATGATCGGCGGCAGGATATTGGGCAGGATGTGCTTCCAGAGAATGCGCGGCGTGGTCGCGCCGATCGATTGCGCTGCGTGCACGTACATGTTTTCGCGCACCGAGACCACCGCGCTGCGAATGATGCGCGAGCCGGCAATGCCCAGCAGCAGGCCCAGCGTGCCGATGATCTGGAACATGCCCGGGCCGAGCACCGAGACCACGACGATCAGGATGATCAGCTCCGGAAAGCTCATCCAGGCATCGACGAAGCGCTGCACGATCAGGTCGAACTTGCCGCCCAGGTAGCCGGTTGCGATGCCGATGATCACTGAAATCAGGGTGGCGATCGTGGCCGCCGACAACCCGATGATCACCGACAGCTTGGCGCCATGCAGGCAGCGCGACAGCATGTCGCGGCCCAGGTTGTCCGTGCCGAAGGGATGCGCCCAGGAGGGTGCCTGAAGCCGGTCGATCGGGTTGATCTCGTTCATGCCGTAGGGCGCCAGCACGTCGGCGAAGATCCCGCAAAACAGAAACAGCAGGAAGATCAGACCACCGGCTGCACCCAGCGGCTTGTCCCGTATCAGCCGGCGCACGAAGCCGGCGGGCTTGATCGGCGCATCGGCGCGCGCCTCGGTCAGGGTGGGTGCGGCGGCACTCATCGAATCATCCTCATGAGCGGACCCGCACGCGCGGATCAAGCAGGCCATAGCTCAGGTCGACCAGCAGGTTGATCAGCATGACCGCCAGCCCGACCACCAGAAAGACGCCGGTGATCACCGGGTAATCACGCTGGCTCACGGCTTCGAGCAGCAGGGTGCCCATGCCGGGGATGCCGAAGATCTGCTCGATGATGACCGCGCCGCCGATGACCAGAGGCGCCTGCAATCCGATCAGGGTGACCACCGGGATCAGGGCATTGCGCAGCGCATGGCGAAACACCACCAGGCGCTCGGGCAGGCCCTTGGCGGTGGCGGTGCGGATGTAGTCCTGGCGCAGCACCTCGAGCATCATCGTGCGGGTCATGCGCATCGTGACCGCGGACAGGGCCGCACCCAGCACCGCTGCAGGCACCAGCATCTGCTTGAGGTTGCCCCAGGGGTCTTCCCAGAACGGGATGTAGCTGACCTCGGGCGACCATCCCCAGAGAATCGAGGGAATCACCACCACCATGGTGCCCAGCCAGAAGCTGGGGATCGCCAGCAGCAGGATCGAAAACGACCGGGCGATGTAATCGCCTGCGGTGTCCTGACGAATCGCCGAATACACGCCCACCGGCAGCGCGATCAGAAGGCCGATCAGGATGGCGAGCACGCCGAGCTCGAAGGTCACCGGAATGCGCTGGGCCAGTCGCTCGGTCACCGGCGTGGACTGCCACAGCGAGTTGCCCATGTCGCCCTTGAAGAGGTTGCCGACCCAGGACAGGTACTGGGTCCACATCGGCTTGTCCAGACCGAGCGTGGCCATCAGGGCCTCGCGATCCATCTTGCTGGCGCTGATGTCGTTCTGGCTGAGCATCATGTCGATGATGTCGCCCGGAATGAGGCGCACCGTCGTGAAGACGATGATGCTGGCAAAGATCAGCGTGGGAATGAGCGCCAGCAGGCGACGCAGTATGTACGCCTGCACGATTCAGCTCGGCCGCGAAGCAGGCGTGCCCGGTGCCATCCACCGAGGGTGGTACTGCATGGAAGTCTCCCGCATGTCTTGTGTGAGGTGCCGATCCGTCAGTGCGGGTCGGACCGTTCCCGGTACCGGGAACTTGCTCAGGGCAATGTAGCACGATACCTTCGACTGACAATACCCAACGCCGCATGCATCACACGCCCGGCTACCCAGGAGGACGACATGACCGCCCCACTCACCAACGACCTGTCGGCATTCCGCGCCGAGACCCGCGCCTGGCTCGAAGCCAACTGCCCCGCCGAGATGCGCACGCCCGCCAGCGGCGAAGCAGACGTCTGCTGGGGCGGTCGCAAAGGCCGATACAGCGAGGCCCAGATGACCTGGCTGGCGCGCATGGGCGAGCGCGGCTGGACCGTCCCGACCTGGCCGCGCGAATACGGTGGTGGCGGCCTGGATGCCGAGCAGGCGAAGGTCCTGGCCCAGGAGATGAAGGCGCTGGGTTGCCGTTCGCCGCACAGCAACTTCGGCATCTGGATGCTCGGACCCGCACTGATGAAATTCGGCACGCACGAGCAAAAGCTCGAGCACCTGCCGAAGATCGCACGCGGAGAAATCCGCTGGTGCCAGGGCTATTCGGAACCCAATGCCGGCTCCGACCTGGCCTCGCTGCAGACCCGGGCCGAAGATCGCGGCGATCACTATGTCGTCAATGGCCAGAAGATCTGGACCTCGTATGCCGATCAGGCCGACTGGATCTTCTGCCTGGTGCGCACCGACCCGAGCGCCAGCAAGCACAACGGCATCAGCTTCGTGCTGTTCGACATGGCCTCACCCGGCGTGAGCACCAAACCCATCCGGTTGATCTCGGGCAAGTCGCCGTTTTGCGAGACCTTCTTCGATGACGTACGGGTCGAAAAGCGCAATCGGGTTGGCGCCGAAAATGCCGGCTGGGAAGTCGCGAAGTACCTGCTGCAGCATGAGCGCGAAATGATCAGCGGCTCGGGCAGCGGCGAAGGCGATCGCAGGCCGCTGGGTCAGGTAATCGCCGGCATGGTCGGGCTCGATGAGCAGGGTCGGTTGGCCGATCCGCTGCTGCGCGCCAAGGTCGCCGAATTCGAGGTCGATGAGGCCGCCTTCAGGCTGCTGCTGGCGCGCTTTACCGACCAGGTGCGGGCCGGGCAGGCCGATGGCGCCTTCCCATCGGCGCTGAAGTACTACGGCACCGAGCTCAACAAACGACGCCATGAGCTGATGGTGACGGCCGGTGGCACCGACCTGCTCGAATGGGACAGCGATCGATCGAATCAGGGCGAGGCCATCCGCGCCTGGCTGCGCACCAAGGCCAACTCCATTGAAGGCGGCACGACCGAAGTGCAGCTGGGCGTGATTACCAAGCGCATCCTGAGACTGCCCGGCGCCTGACGATTCCGCAGCCTGCCCTTCACCGAGCCCCCTCGATCTCCCTTCCGAAATCCATCCGACACGGACCGTCAGACCATGGCCCTTTTGCTGACTGAAGAACAGACCATGCTGCGCGACAGCGCCCGCAGCTTCATGAGTGATCACGCGCCGGTGGCGCAGTTACGGGCATTGCGCGACAGCCAGGATGCGCTGGGATATTCGCCGCAGGTCTGGGCGCAATTCGCCGAAATGGGATTCACCGGCGTGCTGGTCCCTGAAACGCAGGGCGGGCTCGGCCTGGGCTTCGTCGAAGCCGGGGTGGTGATGGAAGAGATCGGCCGCAATCTCACCGCCTCGCCGTTTCTGGCCAGCGGCATCGTTGCGGTCACCGCCTTGCGGCATTCAGGCGATGCCGCGCAGCAGGCCGAATGGCTGCCGAGGCTGGTCAGCGGTGAGCGTCTTGCGACGCTGGCCATCGACGAGCAGGCCAAGCATCAGCCTGAGCGCATCAGCGTGTCGGCCCGGCGCGATTCAAGCGGATGGCAACTCGACGGCCACAAGACCTTCGTGATCGACGGCCATGTGGCCGACCTGCTGATCGTGGTGGCCCGCACTGCACCGACCGGTATCACGCTGTTCGGTGTGCCCCGCGATGCGCAGGGCGTGTCAGTCGAAGCGGTGACTCTGGTCGACTCGCGCATTGCAGCGCGCGTGAGCTTCAACAGCGTGAGGGTGTCGGATGCGTCCGTGATCGGCCCGGTTGACGGGGCTGAGGCTGCGTTGAAGGCGGCACTGGATGCCGGGCGCGCCTGCGCCGCAGCAGAAATGGTCGGCATCGCCGATGCGGTGTTTTCTCAGACCACCGAGTATCTGAAAGCCCGCAAGCAGTTCGGAAAGTTCATCGGCGAATTCCAGGCGCTGCAGCATCGGGCCGCAGCGCTGTACTTCGACATCGAACTGGCCCGCGCCGCCACGCTGGGCGCCCTGCAGGCGCTGGACCAGGACCCGTCAAGCGCATCGCGCGCGGTGTCGGTGGCCAAGGCCCGTGCCGGCACCAGTGCCACGCTGGCCGTGCAGGAAGGCGTGCAGATGCACGGTGGCATGGGCATGACCGACGCCTTCGACATCGGCCTGTACATGAAACGGGTGCGCACGCTGCAGGAGTATCTGGGCGACAGCCACTATCACGGTGAGCTGCTGGCGCGGGGGCGCGGGTATTGAGGGAGTAGGTAGGGGTTGGCGCACACGGCGCGAACGCCAAAACGACGCCAAAGAGGGTAATCAATCCAATTATTGGGGTAACTACGATTTAATTTACCCTTATTATGGATGACCTTACCCGGTTTTTGACGTTTTAGTGCATCGATGCACTCACTCCTGCCCGACTACCTCATCAAGCTGCGCTTTGATGCACGGCAAGCGGCGACGCTGCGCGATTTGGGCGAGCACCGTGGCAAGCAGCAGCTCCACATCGCCCAGTCGCCTGAGGTGCTGAGCGACTTGCGGCAGGTGGCAGTGGTGGAGTCCACTGAGTCGTCCAATCGCCTGGAGGGTGTGGTGGTTGCAGCGCACCGCCTGAAGTCACTGGTGCTCAAGAACGCCACGCCACAGAGCCGCTCAGAGCAAGAGGTCGCGGGCTACCGTGACGCGTTGGCCCTGATCCACGAAAGCGGCGGTCAGATGCCGTTCTCAGAGGGCGTTGTCTCGCAGCTCCACGGCATCCTGTACCGATACATGCCGCAGCCGGGTGGGCGTTGGAAAGCCGCCAACAACGACATTGTTGAGCGCCACCCCGACGGCAGCTCGCACATTCGATTCCGTCCGGTGGCGGCGCATCTCACACCCATGGCGATGACCGAGCTGATTGCGCGCTACCGCACCGCGTTGGACCAACATCTGGCAGATCCGCTGGTACTGGTGCCGCTGGTCATCCTCGATTTTCTCTGCATTCACCCCTTCCCGGATGGCAATGGCCGAATGGCTCGGCTTCTCACACTGCAGTTGCTCTATCACTTCGACTACGCAGTGGGCCGCTTCATCAGCTTGGAGCGCATCTTCGAAGAGTCAAAAGAGAGCTACTACGAAACGCTGGAAGCCAGCTCACATGGCTGGCACGAGGGCGAGCACAACATCGCCCCGTGGCTAGACTATTTCTGGGGCGCACTGCTGCGCGCCTACAAAGAGTTCGAGGAACGTGTTGGCAAGATCGAACGGGGGCGAGGCGCCAAGGGCGACCGTGTGCGCGCGGAAATCCTTAAGAGAAGCTTGCCGTTTTCAATCTCGGAAATCGAAGAGGCTTGCCCCGGCATCAGTCGCGACATGGTGCGGGTCATTCTGCGAGCCATGAAAGCCGAAGGGCTGATTCAGCCAACTGGAAAAGGCCGTGCTGCCAAATGGGTGCAGATACAACAAGGTTCCTGACGCCTTCCAGGCATCGATCCAGTCGCTAGATTCGAGGACATCCGATCCACGTGGGGAAGCTTCGTTCACAGGCAACAAAAAAGGGGGCTTACGCCCCCTTTGTTTGACTGCGGTACAACTCACCGCAAATCAGTACACCTCGAACAGGCCGGCTGCGCCCATGCCGCCGCCGATGCACATCGACACCACGACGTTCTTTGCGCCGCGGCGCTTGCCTTCCATCAGCACGTGGCCGGCCAGACGCGCGCCGGTCATGCCGAAGGGGTGGCCGATGGCAATCGAGCCGCCATTGACGTTGTACTTCTCGGGGTCAATGCCCAGCTTGTCGCGCGAGTACAGGCACTGGCTGGCGAAGGCTTCATTGAGCTCCCACAGATCGATGTCGTCGATCTTCAGGCCATGGCGCTTGAGCAGCTTGGGAATGGCGAAGACCGGGCCGATGCCCATCTCGTCGGGCTCGCAACCCGCCACCGCCCAGCCCTTGAATGCGCCCATCGGCTGCAGACCGCGGCGTTCGGCTTCACGCGCTTCCATCAGGACCAGCGCGGCGGCGCCGTCAGACAGCTGGCTGGCGTTGCCGGCCGTGATGAACTTGCCCGCACCGCGCACCGGCTCGAGCTTGGACAGGCCTTCCATGGTGGTCTCGGGGCGATTGCACTCGTCCTTGTCGACCACGTAATCCACGAAGGACTCAGCCTTGGTGACCTTGTCGACGACTTTCATGCGGGTCTTGACCGGAATGATTTCGTCCTTGAACTTGCCGGCGGCCTGCGCTGCGGCCATCAGCTTTTGCGAACGCAGCGAGTACTCGTCCTGGTATTCGCGGCTCAGTTTGTAGCGCGTGGCCACGACGTCGGCGGTGTCGATCATCGGCATCCAGAAGTCGGGCGAGATCTCGGTCAGGTGGTCATCCTTGCCACCGCCGCCGCCGCCCTGGAAGGTGATCGAATCAACGCCTGCGCCGACCATGATGTCCATGCCGTCTTCGACGATGTTGCGTGCTGCCACGGCAATGGCGTTCAGGCCGGACGAGCAGGCGCGATGCAGCGTCATGCCCGAGGTGGTCACCGGCAGGCCGGCGAGCAGGGCGGCTGCACGGGCGACATTGCCCGATGCTGCGACGCAGCCCGAGATCACGTCTTCGACTTCGGCCGGGGCGACACCCGAGCGCTGCACGGCATGCTGGATCGCATGGCCCAGCATGGTCATGTTGGAGGTGTTGTTGAAACCGCCGCGTGCCGCCTTGGCCAGGCCGGTCCGCGCGTAAGAAACAACGACTGCTTGCCGCATGGTGTGTCTTCCTCGGTGTGTTGGATTCGGATGGGTTGAACCTGCAACCTTACACCTTCAACGCAACCCGCGTCGGGTTCAGGATCGGAAATTGGCGATCTCCGAGCCCAGGATCCAGCCCTCGATCGGGTCGATGGCGGCAGGCAGGCCCCAGTTCCGATCGCGCCGATGCCAGGCCCAGGTGGCCTGCGCCAGGCACAGGACCGCATCCAGCAGGTCAGCCCCGGCCTCATCGATGCAGGCGTGCCGCATCGAGCCGAAGTCGATCCGGGCCTCGAAGGGATGCGCACCCGCCTCCAGCGCCAGCACCAGCGTTTCCCGCGCTGCACGTCGAGTCGGGTCATGGCGGTGCTTGAGATCGTCGCTCTTGTAGGACTGCCGCCCCAGGACGGCGCGGGCCAGCAGGCCGGGATAGCCTTCGAGCGCAATGCGCCTGGGGTCGGTGCCCTGCTGGTGCAGGCCCGGGATCGTGATCTGCGCAGCCAGCAGACAGGGTGCGCCCGCATGCAGCATCAGTGCCACCGGCGGGTTGACCCACTTCATCGAGGGGCTGCTGCCGGCGAGCCGGTCGGTCGCGCGATGCGCGAACTTGTTGCCCGGTGGACGCGCATCGCACCAGGCCCGGCAATGCGCGATCAGTTCGGTACGGCTCAGCGCTGCAAGCCTGCGGATGACCTCGGACCAGGGATTCTCGCCGTCAACAGGCCAGCCCAGGCCCGCCACGAAATCGCGTGGCAGTGCAAAGGGCACATCGAAGGCGCCGACCCAGTCGCCCGGGCTGTTCAACCAGTCCTGCCAGTGCGCCAGCGATTCAAATCGGCGGATCTCGTCCAGCACGATCGGCCCGGGTTCGGCCTGCGCCACGGCCAGGGTGATCGGCTTGCGGCGCGTCGGCGCACTGCTGAAATCGACACCGATGAGCTGCATGGGCATCGGTGTCGGTCAGTTCGGATCGGTAAAGGGCCTCGCACCGACGCACTGATTGATCGACGAGGCCGAAACGCCCGAAAGGTTCAGAGGACTGTTCAGAAAGCGGGTCAGGCCATCGGTGAACGCCGGGTTGCGGTACGCCATCGTCCGATTGCCGATGTCGCGGCTGATCGAATCCAGCGTGGCAGCCAGATCGCTCCCGCTCGACAGGGCCGAGATGCCGGCCAGATACATCCCATAACAAGTACTCAGAAAATCACTCGATGCGCCGCGGGTCATGAGGTCAGCCGGCTCGATACTGCTGGCGCCGATCTTGAAGTACTGAATCACCTCATTGGCCGCCGCACCGATTCGCACACTGTCGATCGAACCGGCAGCCTGGGCTCGCCGAACGATCAGGTCAGTGATCGGCGTGACATGAGCGGTGAAGAGCCGTCCGTAGGCCGTCTCACTGGCTGGCGTGGTCGGGACTGCGCGCAGCACCCCGAGAGCGATCCGGTTGCCGCTGGCTTCATCGAGGTAGCTTCCGCCCTTCGCTTCGACGATGAGCGCATCGACGCTGGCATCGAGTTGAAGCTGATACCCACCGGCAGCATCGGTCTGACTGCAGCGACCGAGCGATTCGGAGACCACGCCATTGACGATCCGGTAGGCACAGACCGTCGCATCGACAACCCGCCCCTTGGCGACCACACCGCTGACTCTCGTGACATTCGAGGGCGACACCGGGTCTGTCGACGAGCCGCTGCCGCAGCCGGCCAGGACGAACGCCACAGTCCAGGACAGAACGCTCGCCAGGGAGCCCCGCAACGAGGCCTGTGCGACCACGTGGGCGCGACGACTGGATCGAATGGGGAATACCTGACTCACTGCCGAACTCCTGCCGGAATTGATTGAAAAGCCCCAGAGCCTAGCAGCAAGTCACGCAGCGATTCGATCGAATCGGCCTGCTCGATCGTCTTGTCCTGGCGCCATCTGAGGATGCGTGGAAAACGCACGGCGATCCCTGACTTGTGGCGCGGCGACAGGGCGATCGCTTCGAATCCGATCTCGAATACCAACGAGGGCGTGACGCTGCGCACCGGGCCGAAGGATTCGATCGTCGTGCGGCGAATGATGGCATCGACCGCCTTCATCTCCTCGTCGGTCAGTCCGGAGTAGGCCTTGGCGAACGGGAGCAGACGTGCCTCGGCATCGGGCTGCCGCTCCCACACGGCAAAGGTGTAGTCGCTGTACAGGCTGGCCCGGCGGCCGTGTCCGCGTTGCGCATAGATCAGGACCGCGTCGACGCTGAACGGATCGAGCTTCCACTTCCACCAGAGACCACCGGCCGTCCGGGTCCGGCCCACGCCGTAGCTCGAATTGCTGTGTTTGAGCATCAGACCTTCGGCACCGAGACCGCGAGCCGCCTCACGATGCTGCGCCAGCCCGGCCCAGCCCAACGGGTCGGTGTTCAGCGCGGGCGACAGGCACAGGCGCTGCACCGACCACGGACCCTCCTCGTCGCCCAGGGATTGCACGAGTTGTCTGCGGCGGATCTGCAGCGGGCGATCGCGCCAGTCCTCGCCGCCCCATTCGAGCAGGTCATAGGCCACGAAGATGACCGGCGTCTGGCGCAGCAGGCTGGCACTGATGCGCTGGCGTCCGATGCGCTTTTGCAGGGCCGCAAACGGCAGTGGCCGCTGTTGCGTCGCATCCCAGGCCAGCACCTCGCCATCGAGCACCACACCCGAGTCGCCCAGCCCAGCCTGGCTGACCCATTGCCGCGCAGCCTGTTCGATCTCGGGCAGGCGTTCGGTGAGGAGTTCTTCGCCTCGGGACCAGATCGAGCATCCGCCGTCGCGCAGCACCAGCTGGGCACGGATGCCGTCCCACTTCCATTCGACCAGCCAGTCAGACGCTGGCCCGAGTTGCGCCGGGTCGTCGGTCAGTGGGTGCGCCAGAAAAAACGGATACGGATGGCTGCGCTGCTGCGCCCGAGCCTGCGGCGAGTCGATGGGTGAGATCAGTGCGCGAAAGCGATCGGCATCGGGTGCAGTGCGCGGATCGGTGTAGCCGATCATGCGCTGCGCAAGGGTCTTGTGATCGATGCCGGCGACCTCAGCCAGGGCACGCGCCACCAGCAGCTTCGACACCCCAACCCTCAGCCCGCCGGTGATGAGCTTGTTCATCACGAATCGCCCGTTCCAGTCGAGATGGGCCCACCAGCCCAGCAGCCGCTGCGACTGGATATCCGGGTCGGCATCACGCACAGGCAGCAGCCGCTCGTTCATCCACTCGGCCAGGCCGGTCAGGTCGTCCTCCATGCCGTCGGGCACCAGATGCGCAATCGTCTCGGCCAGGTCACCGACCGCGGCATAACTCTCCTCGAACAGCCATGCGGGAATGCCGGCTGCGCTGGCGGCCAGTTCACGCAGACGACTCGAGGGCACGAGCTGACGCGGCTTGCCGCCCGCCAGAAAATAGACCGCCCAGGCTGCATCCTCGGGCGGCGCGGCCCGCAGGTAGCGCGCCATCGCGTCGACCTTGTGCAGGGTCGAGGTCGATGCATCGAGCTCCAGATACAGGGCGGCAAATGCCTTCACGCCTCGGCACCCTCCTCGCCGCCGAATTCGGTCTGAAACGACTCGGCCTGCAGGCCCTGAGATTGCAGCCAGCGCACCATGACCGGCACCTGGCCATGCGTGACCACCACCCGCTGCGCACCACTCGCAGCGATCGCCTGCTGCAGCCCCGGCCAGTCGGCATGGTCCGACAGCACGAAGCCACGGTCGACGCCGCGGCGTCTGCGTGCGCCGCGCAGGGCCATCCAGCCTGAAGCCAGCGCATCACCCGGGTCTGGGAAGCGGCGCATCCAGGGGCTACCGGCCACCGAAGGCGGTGCCAGCACCAGCGCACGGCCGAGGCTGGTGCGGTCGTCGACCTCGCTCACCAGACGGGTCTGCGGCAGGTCGACCCCTGCGGCTCGATAAGCCCGATTCAGCGGCTCGACCGCGCCATGGCAGACGATCGGGCCGATCGAGGCATCGATGCCGGCCAGAATGCGCTGCGCCTTGCCGAATGAATAGCAATACAGCACGCTGGCCCGGCCGACCTGCGCGTTGTCGTGCCACCAGGCATTGATCGAGTCGAAGACCCGGGACTGCGGCGCCCAGCGATAGACCGGCAGCCCGAAGGTCGATTCGGTCACGAAGGTGTGGCAGCGCACCGGCTCGAAGGCTGCGCAGGTTCGATCCGACTCGACCCGGTAATCGCCGCTGACCACCCAGACTTCGCCGCGATGCTCGATGCGCACCTGCGCCGAGCCCAGCACATGTCCGGCCGGATGCAGTGACACCCTGACGCCCTGGATGTCGACCGACTCGCCATAGCGAAGCGTCTGCAGATGGATCTCGCCGAGCCGCGCCCGCAGGACACCCTCGCCCGGCGCGGCAGCCAGATAGCGCTGATGCCCGGGTCGGGCATGGTCGGCATGGGCATGGGTGATGACTGCGCGATCAACCGACCGCCAGGGATCGACATAGAAATCCCCTGCTTCGCAGTACAGGCCCTGAGGGCGCAGCCTGAGCACGACCGTCGCCCCTCAGAAACGCTGACGCTCGCCGGACACCAGCACGCCCAGGCGCAGCAGGCCGTAGGCCAACCATCCCCAGGCGCGCTGGTACAGCGGCCGATGGCGCGGTTCGTCGGCCGCGATCGGCAGGCCGCCTTCATGGATGACGTGCACGATGCGATCACGCAGTTCGGCAGCAAAGCCTGCGTCGCGGATCACCAGATTGGCTTCGCGCGCCAGCAGCAGTGAAAAGGGATCGATGTTCGAGGAGCCGACCGTGGCCCAGTCATCGATCACCGCCACCTTGGCATGCAGGAAACTGCGGTGATACTCGAAGACGTCGATGCCGCTGGCCATCAGCGACTCGTACAGGGCCTGGGCAGCCCGATGCGGCAGGATGTATTCAACCCGTCCCTGAAGCAGGAGCTGAACCTTCACACCCCGCCGAGATGCTTCGCGCAGGGCGCGTCGAAACCGACGGCCTGGAAAGAAATAGGCATTGGCGATCAGCACTTCGTTGCGAGCCCGTCCGATCGCCTGGAGATAGGCGCGCTCGATCTCGCGGCGATGCGCCAGATTGTCTCGCAGCGCAAGATAGGCCCCCTCGCGGCGGCGCCGGAAGCGCAGCGCCAGTGCGCGAGCCTGATCGAGCCCGGCATTGACCGTGCGCTGCAAGGGCCGGTTCGCAAGATGCGCCCAGAGCAGCTGCATCTCGGCCTGCACGGTCTGCGCAATCGACCCGCCGACCTGAACGGCGTAATCGAGCCGCGGGTGCTCGAGCTCGCCATGGTTCGGATCCCAGTGGTCGTCGAGCACGTTGATGCCGCCGATGAAGGCGGTCTGGCCGTCGATGCAGGCCAGCTTGCGGTGCAGGCGCCGCAGTCTGTCACGACTCGGCCAGATCGAGCGCGGCATGGGCGCGTAGACCTGAACCTGCACACCGGCATCGCTCAGGGTCCGGGCGATGGGCGCAGGCAATGGACCCGTACCGAACCCATCCACCACCAGATGCACGCTCACGCCACGCCGGGCTGCGCCCGCCAGTGCCTCAGCCACCCGCTGCCCGGTCGGGTCATCGGAAAAAATGTAGGTCTCGAGCCAGACTTCGCGACCCGCCCGATCAATCGCGTCGATCAACGCCGGGAAATACTCCGCCCCGGACTGAAGCAACTGGACGGGGAGCGGCGGCATCGATTCCGATCAGAACCGGTAGCCGATGCCCAGCGTGAGGTTCATCGATTCCGGCTTGAACCGGTCGGTGTAACGGAAGGTCACGCCGTTGTCCACGACTGTCACAGTGACATCCTTGCGGCCATAGAGCGTCTGGTGAAACTGCGCAAAGCCGTAGAAGTTCGAGCCGAAGGCGTACTGCGCGCCAATGCCCCAGAGGAATCCGCTGTATCCGGTCGAGGCGCTGTAACGATCCGCCCAGTAGGGCCGTGTAAACACGTATTCACCGCTGGTCCAGCCATAGCCGATCCGGCCATACACCATCGCCGAATCGCCCAGACGCATCCCGGGCTCGATCACCAGGCCCCAGGAGTTCTTGAGCGTCATCGAGACGGTGTCATTGACCTCATTCAGATTGAAGGGTGAGTTCTGCGTGGTAGTGCCGGCCTTCTGGTTGCCCAGAATGTAAAAGCCCAATGCGCGCACTGAAAATCCGTTGAAGTCCCAGCCGTAGCCTGCCGAGAGCTCACCGACAGTGCTCTGGTCTTCGGGCTTGACATTGAACCAGCCGGTGAAGTCGATTTCGGTCCTCGATTTGGCGAGCGCCCCCGCACCCTGAACGAAGCCTCCGGCAAAGCCCACCGGACTGTCCGGGCCGGCAAACGCAGGTGCACACACGGCGCTGGCCAGCACGGCGCTGGCGACGAGACAGGACGATCGAAGGGCTTGGGTCATGTGAGAGGTCTCCGAAGATGGGTGTGTTGAGCAGGCCGTTGCAAGGCTGAGCGCCCTCAATTGACTTGTCAAACCGTCAGGTTGAAGTCGGCCACCAGTGGCGCATGGTCAGACAGCCGCGCCCAGGCCGGCCCGCGCAGCACATCGGCCCGCTGCAATTCGAAGCCTCTCTGGTAGATGCGATCCATGCGCAGCCACGGCACCAAGGCCGGGTAAGTCCGCGCCGAACCCATCACCTCGCTCACCTGAAGCGGCTCGGTCAGTCGGTGGCTGAGCCGGTCACGCCAGTCGTTGAAGTCGCCGGCGATCAGCAAGGGCGCGCGCTGCGGCACTTCGCGCAGGATCCAGTCGACCAGGGCGTCGGCCTGACGCTCCCGACTGCGGGCGAGCAATCCGAAATGGATCACGAAACAGTGCACATTGCGCCGGCCGATCCGGATCACGCAATGCAGCACGCCGCGCTTTTCCAGAGCATGGTCTGAAAAATCGCGATTCTCGCGTCGCACGATCGGAAAGCGCGACAGCAGCGCGTTGCCATGATGCCCGTGCAGGTAGTTGGCATTGCGCCCATACGCCGACTCGAAGGTGTGCTTGAGCCCTGGCGATCGGGCCAGATACTGCTCCTGCGGCTCACCCGGCCACTGCTCGAAGCGGGCGGCGTTGCGGTCATTCTTGCCCTGCACTTCCTGCAGGAAAATCAGATCGGCATCGAGTTCGTGCAGGCGATTGCGCAGCCCGTGCACGCTGGGGACGCGTCGGATGCCGAACAGATCGCGAATCACCCCCTTGTGGATGTTGTAGGTCGCAACCCTCACCCCGGGGCGGGTGGGCTCGGCGGCGTCGGTCATCCCGGCAACCGTGTTGGCAGCCGACGAATCGCCTCGACATTGGTCGGCGAAAAACAGCGCTGGGCCGCCTCATCCCAGGGCAGCCACTGATACTGCAGGTGCTCGCGCGGCGCGATGCGCACCGGCTCGATGGCCGGCAGGCACAGGCTGAACACATGCTCGGTGTTGTGGGTCACGCCCTCGGGATAGCGCCCGCGCCAGTGCGAGTAGATCTCGTAGCGGTTCTGTTGACCCCAGTCGGTCAGCACGAAGCGCGACGCATCGATTCCGGTCTCTTCCAGCACCTCGCGCCGACAGGTGAGTTCGAGCGGCTCATCGATCGCATCCTTGCTGCCAGTCACTGATTGCCAGAAGCCGGGACGGTCGGCGCGCTCGAGCAGCAGGACCTGAAGGTCCTGTGTGTGAATCACCACCAGAACCGATTCGGGAATCTTGCTGCCCATGCGTGCCCCGCTGATTGGATGCAATGCTGCCCGTGAACTTCAGGCGTGCAGGATGCCCTGCTCAGGCCTTGGCCTCGGGCATGCGCAGGCGGATGTGCAACTCGCGCAACTGCTTTTCGTCGACCGGTGACGGCGCCTGCGTGAGCAGATCCTGGGCCCGCTGGGTCTTCGGGAAAGCGATCACATCCCGGATCGATTCAGCGCCGGCCATCATGGTGACGATGCGATCAAGGCCGAAGGCGATACCGCCATGAGGCGGCGCGCCGTACTGCAAGGCATCGAGCAGGAAGCCGAATTTGGCGCGCGCTTCCTCGGCATTGATGTTCAGCGCCCGGAAGACCTTGGACTGGACCTCTTCGCGATGGATCCGCACCGAGCCGCCGCCGATCTCCCAGCCATTGAGCACCATGTCGTAGGCCTTGGCCACGCATCGGCCCGGGTCGGTGCTCATGAAATCTTCATGGCCGTCCTTGGGTGCGGTGAAGGGATGGTGAACCGCGACCCAGCGATCGTCTTCCTTGTCGTACTCGAACATCGGGAAGTCGACCACCCACAGAGGCCTCCAGGCATCCTCGAAGAGCCCCTGGCGACGACCGAAGTCGGAGTGTCCGATGCGAACACGCAGGGCGCCGATCGCATCGTTGACCACCTTGGCGGTGTCGGCACCGAAGAAGATGATGTCGCCGTTGGCCGCACCGGTTCGCTCGAGAACGGCTGCCAGCGCGGCATCATGGATGTTCTTGACGATCGGCGACTGAAGGCCCTCGCGGCCTTTGGAGACCTCGTTGACCTTGATGTAGGCCAGGCCCTTGGCGCCATAGATGGCCACGAACTGGGTGTAGGCGTCGATTTCGCTGCGGGTGATTTCGGCACCGCCCGGCACGCGCAGGCCCACCACCCGGCCGCCCTCCATCTGGGCTGCACCCGAGAACACCTTGAAGTCGACATCGCGCATGACATCGGTGAGGTCGGTGAACTGCAGTTTCACCCGCAGATCCGGCTTGTCGGAGCCGTACAGGCGCATCGCTTCGGAATACGCCATGGTCGGGACCGGAGACGGCAGCTCGACACCCTGCACCGAGCGAAAGACCGTGCGGATCATTTCTTCGAAGATCGCCCGGATCTCGACTTCATCCAGGAACGAGGTCTCGCAGTCGATCTGGGTGAACTCGGGCTGACGGTCGGCACGCAGGTCTTCGTCGCGAAAACACTTGGTGATCTGGTAATAACGATCGAAGCCCGAGACCATCAGGAGCTGCTTGAACAGCTGCGGGCTTTGCGGCAGCGCGAAGAACTGCCCGGCATTGACCCGGGACG
>CAIXXI010000545.1 GCA_903923345.1 uncultured Burkholderiales bacterium
AGGCGGGCGTGGGCTGATCGAGTTTGTCGATCAACACCCGCGATGTGCGACTCGTGCCGGCATCGGTGATTTCATAGATGCGGCCCAGCGGGCGGGTGCCGACGTAGTACTTGCCGTTGTCACCCTGGGCGATGGCCCGCGCGCCCGGCACGGCGGCCGCCCAGACTTCCACCTTGAAACCCGGGGGCAACTTGATGCGATCAAGAGGGACGTCCGAGGCCTGAGTGGCGGTGAGTTTGGCGGCGTGCGGCGCCAGGGTGGACGTCGACATGCTCTCGGGCATGCCCTGTTTCCAGGCCGGCGCCGGCGCGGGGGTCTGTGCCTGGGCAGCGATCGCGGCAGTGCCCAACGCCAGAGCGCAGGCAAGGCGACCGGCCTTGAAGATGACTGTGTTGTTCATGAGGGGTCTCCTGAGTTCGAAGGTGCGCAGTGTGCGCGCACACGGATTCTAAGTGTTCAAAGCACGCCGAAGGGCACATTCAGCCGCACCCCCAGCATCCAGTTGCGCGGCAGGGCCGGCTCGTAGTACTGGAGCTGGGCCTGGTTGACGATGACCGAGCCGACATACTGACGACTGACAAGGTTGTCGATTGCACCGAATGCCTGCAGGGGCAGCTTGCCCCAGCGCCAGCCATACCAAGCACGCAGGTTGACCACCCCGCCACCGCCTGCGCGCGCGGTGTTCGCATCATTGGCCCAGATCCCGGAGCGGCCGATCCACTCCAGGCGCGCACCCAGGCCCTGCGCCTGAGCACGGTCGGTTGATCGCACCGGCTGCCCGGACCAGTTGAGTGCGGTATAGAGCTGGCGCTGCGGCACGGCAGGCAACGCGTTGCCTGCCGCAACGGTGGTGCTGCCCGATGTGAACGCGCTGGCGTATTCGGCCTGCATCAGCGTCAGGGCTGAATCGAGCCGCCAGTGCGCGTCGAAGCGATAGCGCAGCGCAAGCTCTGCGCCCTGACGCTGCGTTGCGGCCGCATTGGAAAATGCGGTACGACCTGCGCTCGACAGAGACGCCACGATTTCATCTTCGGTACGGACTCGAAACAGTGCCGCATCCATCATGAAGCCATTGGAGGGGCGCCACTTCAGACCGAGCTCTTCGTGGCGGCTGCGGGCGGCCTCGAGCGCCGGATTGAACACGCCCACGATGGTGTTGCCGCTGCGGGTATATGCGACCTCCGACAAGGTGGGCGTCTCGAAGCCGCGGCCTGCATTGGCATAGACATTGACCGTGGGCGTGGCATGCCAGGTCAACCCCGCCACCGGGCTGATGGCCCGGTATTTCACCTCGCCTGAACCATTGCCATCGCTCAGGTACCGGTCCGTGCTGCTCAGGCCCACCTGGCTGCTGCGCAGGCCGGTGACCAGCGTCCATCGATCACCCAGAAACCAGTTCGCCTGCGCGAAGGCATCCCGGTTGGCGGCGACATTGTCTTCATCGCGGGTGATCGAGCCGGGAACCTTTTCACCCAGCACCGACTGGCCGGCCTGCCGACCCTCGGCAGACCGATCGAGATCGATACCGGCCACCCACTGCACTGCAACCGACTCGCTCAGGCGGTGGCGGCCATTCAGTTGGAGTCCGAGGCCGCTGTAGAGCCGATCGAGGCCGACCCAGCTGGCGTTTTGCGACCCGGGTGTCGCCGATGCCTGGTACTGCAGGTTGTCTCGGGATCCGACATAGGAGCGCAGCAGCCAGCCGACCTCAGCAGAAAGTCGTTGTTCGAACACCAGCCCGACCTGCTCCTGACTGACCTCCTTGCGGGTTCGATTCAGCAGGGCGTTGGTGCCGGCCTGGGCCGGGCGCGCTGCCAGCTGAGCGGCGGTCAGCCCGAGCGGATCCTGAGCCAACGGCATGTTGAAGACATTGGCGATCACCCGCAGGCGCGTGTCCTGCGACGGTGTCCAGCTCATCACGGTATTGAACTGTTCACGACGCGCTGCGCTGTTGTCTCGCCAGCCATCGGTCTGAAAGGTGCTGAGGTCGGCCACGCCGCCCCAAGTGCCACTGCGACCGCTCGCCTGCCAGTCGCTGCGCAGCAGGCCGTATGAGCCAGTGTAGAGCTCAGCGCTGGCCTCGGGCTCGGCGGCTGGGGGACGGGTGAAGGCACGAATCACGCCGCCCGAACTGTTGCCATACAGCTGGGCCAGCGGCCCGCGCAGCACCTCGATGCGATCTGCCGACGTCAGGCTCACGCTGGAGGATTGGCCCTGGCCATCCGGCGTCGTGGCCGGGATGTCATCGATGATGAGACGGATGCCGCGCAGTCCGAATGTGGAGCGCGCGCCGAATCCCCGAATCGAAATCTGCAGGTCCTGAGCGTAGTTGTTGCGGTTGAGCGAGACCACGCCCGGCACACCGTCCAGGGCGCTCGACAGGTTCACCCGCGCGCCGCTGTTGAGGATGGTCTGCGCGTCAACTGAATCGACTGAGGCGGGCGCATCGAAGCGCTCCTGCTCGAGCCGCCCCACGGTGACCACGACCGGCTCGAGCGTGCCGGCGGGCTGATCAGACTGTGCAGTGGCCAGCCCTGAAAACAGTGCTGAACCAAGCAGGATCAGCGAGCAAGGGACCGACTTGTAGAAAAAACGCTGCCTGCTGACCACGCTGACCATCGACCGGATGAATGTTGGGCGGCGATGATAACCGCTGCCCCTCGCTTGCCAGGCAGTTCCCATGCGGCTGCCGGGCCTGAAAGTCATCGAACCGGACGGGTTACACTTCGCGCCGATTTTCAGAAATATTCAGTCCGAATCGTGCACTTCAGCGGACTGAGCCCTGCTCGTCCGTTTTTAACCGTTCTCAAGAGAGCCGCGCCTTGAAGTTTCAGATGGCCGAAAACTCGCTGTTTGCGATCCTGCTGCGCTCGCACTGGGCCATCAGCGTGGGGCTCGGGCTGGCCGTGCTTGGGCTGGCGATGGCGATGCTGCCGGCTCAGTACCGCATCATCGGCGCAGTGTCTGCTGCACCGTGCTTCGTGATTGCAGTGATGGCGGCTCGGCGGCAATGGAAGATACCCGGCGCCACCGAACTCGAGCGCACACGCGAGCGTCTGCAGGCCATGGCCTGGCCCGAGTTCTGCGAGCTGCTCGAGCAGGGCTTCAAGCGCGAAGGTTTTTCAGTGACTCGCATCAATGGCCGTGAGGGCACTGATCTGCGCCTGGAGCGCGAGGGCCGGGTCACGGTCGTGGGTGCACGCCGCTGGAAATCAGCCGGGATCGGCGTGGATCAACTTCGACCGCTCGCGGCTGCACTCGATTCTGACGATGTGCAGTACGCCCGACTGATCGGGTTGGGTGAGCTGACCGACAGTGCCCGCAGCTTTGCCGCCAAGCAGCGCATCGAGGTGTGGCAGCTTGCGCAGCTTGCGCAAACTCTGCGGACTGAACTGCGTTCGAAAACCCGTTGATCACGTCCGGCTTGAGGCACGCACCGACGCAGCCTGCGCCGGTGCGCTTTGAGCTCACCAGGCGTGCTGGGCATCCACCGGAAAGCTGCCGTCCTTGACCGCAGCCACATAGGCCTGCATCGCTTCGCGCACACCGCCGGCATCGGCCATGAAGTTGCGAACGAACTTGGGCATCTTGCCCAGGTTCATGCCCAGCATGTCATGCAACACCAGCACCTGGCCGGCTGTGCCTCGACCTGATCCGATACCGATGGTCGGGCAGCGTGGCAGCGCCTGGGTCAGCTCGGTCGAGAGCGCGGCGGGCACCATCTCGAGCACGAGCATGGTTGCGCCCGCGTCCTGCAATTCGGCGGCATGACGACGCAAGGTTGCTGCGCCTTCATCGCTGCGGCCCTGGACCCGATAGCCGCCCAGTGCATGAACCGTTTGAGGTGTGAGGCCCAGGTGCGCACACACCGGAATGCCACGCTCCACCAGGAAGCGCACGGTGTCGGCTGTCCAACCGCCGCCTTCAAGTTTGACCATGTGGGCGCCGGCCTGCATCAGCACCGATGCGCTGCGCAGCGCCTGCTCGCGAGACTCGTGATAGCTGCCAAAGGGCAGGTCACCGACCAGCCACACGGTGGCCTGCGCGCGCTGCAGGCCGCGTGCAACGCTTTCGACGTGGTAACGCATGGTCTCCAGGGTCACGCCCACGGTGCTGCTCAAACCCTGGCAGACCATGCCCAGAGAATCGCCCACCAGGATGCATTCGATGCCGGCTGCGTCGGCCACCGCAGCAAAGGTGGCGTCATAGGCGGTCAGCATGGCGATCTTCTCGCCGCGGGCATGCATCTCCATCAGGCGCGGCAGGCTCATTGGGCGGCGGGTCGGCGGCGCAGCATGAGGCGGCAGGGACCCATAGGGCGTCGAGGCGGTTGACATAGCGCTTGAGCTGGCAGCAGCCGTTGATGCGGGAGTCGAATCGGTCATGGCGGCCCTTTCAGAGGCCGGCAGGGTACCCGATTTATCCGTGTTGTTACCCCATCAGCTCACGCTCCGTGAGCTGATGTGGAACCCGGCTCAATAGTGCGGCGGGCGATCATCGCGCGGACCGGCCTCCGTGCTCGAACCCGCGCGGGCCACCTGATCACGCAGGTTCGCGACTTCCTGAATCAGCGCATCGATGCGCCGCTGCTGGCTGATCACCACGTCATCGAGTTTCTCGATCAGGTCTTCGGTGAAGGCGAGCTTGATTTCGAGCTCAGTCAGACGGGCGTCGATTCGGTCAGATGTCATCGCGTGGTGGCGGATGAGGCCGGGCGCGCGCCCAGGCCTGGAACAGTGAGAAACAGAGCCAGTCCACAGGCCGCACCGAATGCAGACAGTGCAAAGCCAGCCAGATAATGCCCAGTGAGATCGAACAATACGCCACTGCCCCAGGCACCCAGTGCTCCGCCGGTGCCCATGCCGATCAGGATCGCGCCATAGATGCCGCCTTGCCGGCCACCGGCGAAATGACGTGCCGACAGCGTGGCGACCAGCGGCCCGCGCGAGCCTTGCATCGTGCCGAACAGCAGCACGAAGGCGCCGATGAAGGCCATCGTCGTGGAGTGACTGACCAGCGCCAATGCCGCAGTGCCGGCGATGGTTGCGCCGTAGGAGATCATCGCCACCCGGACCTCACCGATCCGCTCGGCCAGCATGCCGGCACCGATCATGCCGAAGATCGACACCATGCCGACGAGTCCGAAAATCGAGGCGGCGCGAATCGGCGGCACGCCCGACTCGACCAGATAGGCCACCAGTTGAACCATGACCGCATAGGTGCTCAAGGACGTGAAGAACATGACGGCGAACAAGGCCCAGAACACCGGCGTGCGCAGAGCGCGCGGGATGTTCCAGTCGGGCGCACCCACTGACGCCGCCGACCGGGCCCGCATGATGTCCTGGGAGCCGGCTGCGATGCGACGCCACGGCAGCAGCAGCACAATCACCGTGACGCAGAACAGGGACAGGCCCAGTGTCCGATAGGCACCCCGCCAGCCTTGATGATCAATCAGTGCTTGCGCCAAGGGCGCAAACAGCAAAATGCCGATGCCCAAGGAGGCGGAAATAATGCCCAGCGCAGTGGGCAATCGCGACCTGAACCAACGACTTGCCAGGGCCGAAGCCGGCACCATGCCAATCATCGACGCACCGATGGCATTGCCGACTCCCACAAGAAGATAGAGCTGCCAGAGCGACGAGGCCGAGGCGGCCATCAGGCAGGTCGAGGCATACAGTGCCATCCCCACGCCGTAGCACAGGCGAGGACCCAGCCGATCAAAGACCAGACCGGCCAGCGGGGACATGAAGCCCAGGCCGAGCATGTAGACCGAGTAGATGCCAGTGAGGGCTGCGCGTTCGACCTGAAATTCCTGAGCGATGGGCAGCAGGAAGATCGCGAAGGTTTCGCCGATCCCCCGGGACATCAGGCTGATCAGCGTGCAGGTGGCGAGCACGCCCAATGCTGCGCGTTGCGAGGCCAGATTCGAAGATTCAGACACCCGGGGACGTTACGCCCATCCCCTCATGCCGCGCAACACACGCCATCCGGGACTGGAACAGCGCCCAAGTGATGAACCTTGGACGCTGCTGCCACGTGAGCCTTCAGTCAGTAGCTCAGGTTGATCTGCAGCACGCGGGTGGTGCCGCTGATTTCATTGCCGACCACCAGCAGGGGCTTGCCGTTGGGAGACTGAGCCGCCGGGATGAAGAACAGACCTTCCGGTCCGCGATCGCCGGTCAATCCGGTTCGGGTTGCGTTGAAATAGGTCACAAACGTGGATGCTTCGGGTGTGCTCACGTCGTAGACCATGACGCCACCCACGCGTTCCAGCGCAACGAAGGCAAAGGTCTTGATGCCGAAGCTCGCGACAACCACCGTCTCGGGCTCGGGGCCCTTCGCCGGGCTCCGGGCATCGAGGTCGTTATTGTCGTGGCTGGCATTGAACTTGACGTTGGAGAGATCCTTGGTGGCCTGCTCCATCTGGTCACCCGAGTCGTAGACCCGCTTGAGCGAGGCGTCCCAGATCGAGAACGAGCGAGCACCGAAACTGTAGAGCTCGTTGCACTGGCCCGCAGCGTTCTTGCCGGTCTGACCGCCGTTGGGTGCAGCGGTGATCCTGAGCCTGCCCAGGTTGGAGTCCAGGATGAGGTTGGCTGCATCCGGGAACACCGCCGGGTCGAGTCCGTTGGTGCAATGGGTCCGCACCCGGGTTTCGTCGCTATAGCCCGGCCAGTCCGCACGCGCTTCACCTTCATTGGCCGTGATGAGGTAGGTCTTTCCAGCCACCGAGTAGCTGGCGATGCCATCAGGCATGTACATGCCCTTGACCTTGGCCTGAATGATCTTGACGGCCGGGGTACCGGTGTTGGTGTTGGTGCCACCGTCTTCATCGCTGACGTCCAGGCCCATGCCGGCCAGGCTGTGGTCTTTGGTGCCTAGCGAGCTGATCGCGGTCACTTTGGCAGTTGCGATGTCGATCGTCGCAATCGCATTATTTTCCTGCAGCGTCGCCCAGGCGGTCCTGCCGTCTGCCGACACCGTGATGGACTCAGGCTCCAGGTCCTGGGCAGCATTGGCACCCGGCCCGTAAATCCTGACGCCTGCAGCGCGCAATTCGGCTTCCTTGCCGATGAAGGCCTTGAAGTCTGCGGTGGCCACAGTGGGCGTGCCGCCGCGGTTCACGGTGATGATGCTGATCGAGCCTTCGGGGTCAACCGAATCGGGCAAGCCGTAGCTGTTCGGTTCGCCTTCATTGGCCACCAGCACCTTCAAGCCATCGGGGGTGAAGGTCAGCATATCGGGCAGCGCCCCGACCGTGACCGTGCTCAGGATCGTCAGTGATGCGGCGTCCAGGAAGGCCACCTTGCCCGGGCTGGTCTTCGG
>CAIXXI010000546.1 GCA_903923345.1 uncultured Burkholderiales bacterium
CGCTATCGCGCCTGCTGCAACTTCAGGATCTGCGACTGCACGCCTTCGAGCGTCTTGCCCACGTCGGCACTCAGCCCCACTTGCCGTACCGGAAACGCCTTGAAGCTCGCCAGATGCTCCATCGCAAGACCGAGAATCGGCGTGAGGACCCAACCCTTGATTTCGGCGTACTTGCGGTTCTCATTACCCCACTGCCGCTCGAAAGGGTCCATCAGCAGATTGGTGACCATAGGCCGCCCGAGGCTCAGCAGCGGATCGTCCCAATGCCCTCCCATCTTTGCCGAGAAGGTGACTTTGAACTGCTTGTAGCGGATCGCGGTCAGCACAGTTTCGTCGTAGTAGAAGATGTGGCTGCGCGCGGACTCGTCGCTCTTGCCGGTGAACAACGCCGTCTGGTCGACGCCATCGAGGTGCACCTTGAAGCTGCGGCCGCCGATCTGCCCGCCCTTCTTCAGCTTGTCGACGACGCCCGTTTCACCGGCCGCCGCCGCGAGTGTGGGCAGCAAGTCGGTCATGTCGACGATGTCGCCGCTCACCCGGCCGGCGGGCGCGCCCGGCCAGCGCATCACGAAAGGCACGCGCACACCGCCCTCCCAGGTCGTGCCCTTGTCGCCACGGAACGGCGAGGTCCCGCCCTCCGGCCACATGTATTGGTATGCGCCGTTGTCGGTGGTGTAGATGACGATGGTGTCCTTGTCGAGTCCGGTCTGCGCCAGTTTGTCCAGCAACTGGCCGACATGCGCGTCGTGCTCCTTCAGCGCATTGCCATAGATGTCCTCCCGGCCCGCGCGCGACTGGCCCTTAGCCGCCGCCTTCAGGTGCAGAAAGACGTGGTTGCGAGTGGCGTTGTGCCACAGGAAGAAGGGCTTGCCGTCCTTGGCGCGGCGATCGAGGTAGTCGAGCGACTTGGCCGCGATCTCGTCGTCGAAGGTCTCCATGCGCTTGACGGTCAAAGGACCCTCGTCCTTGGTCGGGCCGGTGGCTGTGCCCGAGATGACGCCTCGCGGATCGAATTTCTTGCGGAACTCGGGGCCGGTCGGCCGATCGGGATCTTCGAGGTCCTCGTTGGCATTCAGGTGATACAGACTGCCGAAGTACTCGTCGAAGCCATGACGATGCGGCAGGTGCTCTTCGAGATCGCCCAGGTGGTTCTTGCCGAACTGGGCGGTCGAATAGCCGCGTGCCTTGAGAATCTCGGCAAGCGTCACATCCGCCTTGTTCAGTCCGGCCGGCGAGCCTGTGGTGCCCACGGTCGTCAGCCCGGTGCGAATCGGCAATTGGCCGGTGATGAAGGCGGCACGCCCGGCCGTGCAACTCGGCTGGGCATAGAAGCTGGTCAGGCGCAGGCCTTCACGGCCGATGCGGTCGATGTTGGGCGTCTTCACACCCATGATGTCGCCGCCGAAGGACGAGACGTTCATGTAGCCGATGTCGTCGCCAAAGATGACCAGGATGTTGGGCGGCTTGGCCGGCTGGGCATGAACCCCGGCCGCAAGGAGACACTGCAGCAAGGCACCGATCACGAGTGCCACAAGCTTGGGGAAGGTTGAACGGGTCAATCTCGTCTCCTTAGTCTCTTACTGACTCGGTGACCGCATGGCAACGCCTGCTTCGGCTGCACGCTCGCGCGCATGACTTCTCTGATGCGAGGGCACCCGCAACGTGATGCCCAACTGACGACGATGTACTGCAGGCTCGCACTTGTCCCATGCACATTCATGCAGGCTCCCCGTCATCGATCAATAAGGTGGGTTGATCACGACGTACTGGGGGCCCTGCGGCATGTACCAGACCGTGCCGCATTGCTGGTAGATCATTCCGCCGTAGTTGACCGGGACGCACCCGGGCGGAGGCGCATTCACGATCGAGCCGACGATTGCAGACGTCACTGCCACCGTGGCTGTGACCGCAGCCGCCGTGGCGATCGGGTGATAGTCGTTGTCCCAACCGTTGTTGCAGCAGCCGCCGCGGTTGCTATCGACGTTGACGTTGACGTTCTTGTTGCTGCTCAGATTGACGTTGTTGACGCTGGTATTGCGGACATTGTTCGTCCGCACGTCCTTGTTGTTGTTGTTGACCTGGGCTTTCGGCTTGGCACCACCACCGGCGCGAGCACCCTCCCCGCCGCCGCCTTTATTTCCGACGGCCTCAGCCAATGGGGCGAGGGCAACGCTGCTCAGGATGAGAACGGCCAGGAGCGGCGGAAACAGTCTGCTGATTGAATGCTTCATCTCTGGCGCTCCCCTACTTCATCTTGACCGGAATGATTTCGACCTTCGTCGCCCCCTTGGGCGAAGTAAAAGCGAAGTTCGAATCCTTGAAGGTCGGCTTCAGGTTCCAATCGATCAACGAGACCGATTGCGGCCGCGCATCATCGGCGCGATTGATGACCACGACCTTGCGCGGCAGCGGCTTGCTGCCCGTCTTGATCCAGATCTGCCAGTCGAAGTTGCCCTGGCGGAATGCGTAGTGATCACAGAGGTCGTTGCCGACGAAATCCTGACCGGCATTCATCGCCGACTGGATCCTGTCGAGCGGCGCCGTTGGTGTGCCCCACAGGAAGAGGTCGGACAGCGGGACTTCCACGCCGAATTTTTCCTGCAGCCGGCTGACCAGGCCGGATATCGTGTCAGCCGCGTCGGCTGTCGAGTAGTACTTCAGCGCGGGCGTGTAGAGCGTGACGGTCGTGCCGTCGAAGATCAGTTCCCGTTCGGATCGAGGGCTCACCATGCGGGCGCGCAGCTTGTCTGGACGAGCGACATCCAGCGATGCCGTGGCTGTGTGCTGCAGCTTCTGGCCATCGGCAAGAACGCGCTCACCGGTCACCTCGGTCGTGACCTGAAAGCGGCTCAAGCTCTGCAAGAAGGCCCCCATATCCTTCAGGGCCTGTATCGCCCCTGGCGCAACCGGATTTGATGCCGGTTGGGCAGCGACGCTGCTTGGCGACGGTTGTTGTGCGAACGCCGTTCCAGCTACGACGCTCAGCCCAACTGCCGTCAAGGCCGATGCGACAGCCCGACGTCCTGCTCCATGCACACCCATGCGGCTTTCCTTCCTCGATCAGTCAATCGTCCTGCGGCGTCACGCAACGCCTCGACGCCACGGTTGAGCATCGGCAAGAAAGGTGCCTGGGTATCCCGAGATCGCAGGTTTGCTTTGTTCATGGGCTGCTGAGCAGATGAGCCTGTGAAACTCTGTCCCGGATCAGCTCGCCGACGAACGCAGCAGGGCTGAGCTGATCGGCTAGACTGGTGCAAACAGACGCCAGGAGACAAACGTGAAACGTCGCGCCCTTATCAGCTCGTTACTCGCCACTGTTGCCGCCCTCCCCCTTTCGGCATCCGTGTGTGCCCAGACCGACTGGCCACAGAAGCCGATCACACTCGTGGTTCCCTACCCGCCAGGTGGCGTCAATGACGCTGTCGCACGAGGCTATGCCAACAAGCTCGCAGTTGAATTAGGCAAACCCATCCTGATCGATAACCGTGCAGGCGCCGGCACGACGGTTGCATCCAACTATGTGGCGCGGGCTCCCGCCGATGGCTACACGATCTATGCAGGTGGCACCTCCCTGGTGATCAACCCAACCCTCACCGGTCAGGTGCAGTACGACCCGCACAAAAGTTTTGAACTGGTGTCACTCATGTCGTTCACGCCGTTCATTCTTCATGTGAATGCGGCGTTTCCAGCCCGCACGATGAATGAATTGATCGCGCAGGCGAAAGCCAACCCCGGGCGCTTCAATATCGCGAGTTCGGGCATTGGTGCAACGAATCACCTGATCGCCGAGATGCTCAAGCAGGAGGCCGACATCGAGATGACCCACGTTCCCTACAAGGGTGGCGTTCAGGCTGGGCAGGACGTGGCAAGCGGTCAGGCGCAGATGATGTTCTCGGC
>CAIXXI010000547.1 GCA_903923345.1 uncultured Burkholderiales bacterium
CCAAGCGTACCCGGCGAGATCAAGCGCCCGTCTTGGCTTCATCGGTTCCACTTGCACCATTCAATGGCAGAATGGATTCCCGGCATCACGGCTTCGAATATCTCAGGAACCAGACGCAATCCGGTGTTGCTGTTGGTCAGCAGAACGGCGCCAGATTGTTCGGTTGGATCGCCCATCACAAACGCTCGGGTTCCGTCCAACCAGCCCCA
The DNA here is from genome assembly GCA_903923345.1 of uncultured Burkholderiales bacterium. GTDB lineage: Bacteria > Pseudomonadota > Gammaproteobacteria > Burkholderiales > Burkholderiaceae_E > UBA4615. Next base: position 210 of record CAIXXI010000547.1, read on the forward strand.
CTGGAAGAAGGATTTTCGGCTGATCTCGATCCCCCAACCGAGCCCCCAGGCAACGTCATCATCCAGCTTTATCGGATCCAGGTTCAGATGCTCAGTCGTCGCCCAGGGGACGTGAAATACGGGCTCCAGCCACTGACGAAACATGCTTTCGCTCAGGCGCGCTCCTTTGAGCGCAGACAGGAGGAAGCGTCCAAAGTCGGTTGCGGTCGTTTGAAGCGAGCCACTCGCGTTCGCGGCGGCTAAGCGTTGCTTGGCGATGGGCTTTCCGTCCTCGTGCGGACTGGCGAAGTTGGCTTCGAATTGGGGTCTCCACGCGAGACTTGACGAAATCATGCCGAGCGGTTTGAACACCAACTGCGTCAGCGTGGTCTCGAATGGCTGCTTCGTGATGGCTTCGATTGCCTTCTGGAGATAAAGGAAACCGACGCTGGAATAGTTGAAGTGCGAGCCAGGCGGGAAATGAATTCGAGGGCGTCCGTCTGCCTTCAAATTCGGCAGGCCCGAACTGTGCGTCAGTATGTGACGTGTCGTGATCAAGTGAGAAGCTGGGTCTTCAGGGTTCACCGGACCGGCGAAGCGGGCCAGCGGCGCATCAAGATCCAGTTCGCCAGCATCGACAAGCTGCAAGGTCGCATAGGCCGCCACCGGCTTTGTGAGAGACGCCGCGCCGAAGGTGGTTTCTTCGTCAACAGGATCGTTTGTCGAAAGATCCCGAACCCCCAGGGACAAAGCCTTGTCCATCGACCCGTTGCGGATGGTGACGAGCGAAACGCCAGGTACGTTTTGCTCGCGCATGAGGCTAGAAATGTTGGATTCGAATGTGTCCGATCTCATCGTGGTTTCCTGGTTGCGGTTGAGGGCGAGATCAAGGCTGAACCGCCGCAGCGGGCTTGTTATTCGACAAGGGCCTCCCTCAACTTATCCGTGGCACTAAATTTCCAGGCAGGTCAGGCACAAGGCAGTCGAGCTTTGACTTACTACGTAAGTCAACTTATGATGATGTACTAATCTTGAATCTGGAAATCAACATGTCGACGCTACTCGTCTCCTCGAAAGGTCAGATCGTACTGCCTGCCGATATGCGGCGTCGACTCGGTATGGGCGCGGGCGCGAGGCTCGAGGTGCTCGAAGAGTCGGACGGGCTGAAGCTGCGCGTCGTCCGTTCGGTCGTCACGGCCGACACGACCAACATGGCGGGAATGGTCAAGGCGCCATCTCGTGGTGTTCCTCGTAGCCTGGCGGATTTCGATCCCGCATCGCTGCTGACCCGTTCGCGGCGGGGTAGATCATGAGGGCCCTGGATACGAATGTTTTGGTGCGATTCTTTGTCGATGATCCCGACGATGCACAGGCTGCCAAACAACGGCCGGCGGCCGTCGTAGCGCTCGCCGAACGATCGTTTGTCTCTGTGACCGTGTTGCTTGAACTGGAGTGGGTCATGCGTGGGTTCTACGAACTTCCAGCCAAGGATGTTTCTCGCGTACTGCGTGCGCTGGCGAGCATTGAGCACATCACACTTGAAGATCGCGACGCGGTTCTGGTGGCGCTCGACGCATTCGACAAGGGGCTCGATTTCGCTGACGCGCTGCACCTTGCGCGTAGCTCCCGAGCTTCAGGATTCGCGACATTTGACCAAAGACTGGCGAAGCGGGCAAAAGCCTTCGCGCTGACGCCGAAGGTGGAGTTGCTTGGCTGAAGCGATTTCTGAACAACCAGCGGCCAAAGCGAAGCCGAAGTTGTCCGCCGAAACTAGCCATACAAGGCGGGATGGCAGAGAGAATTCTGCGCAGGTCATCAACGACCGCCTCTGGCCGGAAACTACCGGTCAGCGCATGGCGGACGTTCAATCATTCCCACTCAATCGTCGCAGGCGGTTTGCTGCTCACGTCATACGCCACGCGATTGATGCCGCGAACCTCATTGATGATTCGACTCGAGACCTTCTTCAGCAACGAATACGGCAACTCGGCCCAGTCGGCGGTCATGAAGTCGCTGGTCTGCACCGCCCTGAGTGCCACGACATAGTCGTAGGTACGGCCATCGCCCATCACGCCGACGCTCTTGACCGGCAAGAACACCGCGAACGCCTGGCTGGTCTTGTCGTACCAGCTGCGGCCGTCTGAAGGGTCGATGGCTGCACGAAGCTCGTCGATGAAGATCGCATCGGCCCGCTGCAGCAGGCGGACATATTCCGGGTGAATTTCGCCAAGGATGCGCACGCCCAGCCCCGGGCCGGGGAACGGGTGGCGGTAGACCATCTCGGGCGGCAGTCCTAAGGCCACACCCAGCTCGCGCACTTCGTCCTTGAACAGATCTCGCAGCGGCTCAAGCAGCTTCAAGCCTAGGCTCTCAGGCAGACCGCCCACGTTGTGGTGGCTCTTGATGGTGGTGGCCTTCTTGGTCTTGGCGCCACCCGATTCGATGACATCGGGATAGATCGTGCCCTGGGCCAGCCACTTGGCGTTCTTGAGCTTGCCGGCTTCGCGCTGAAACACCCCCACGAACTCGCGGCCGATGATCTTGCGCTTGGCTTCCGGGTCGCTCACACCCTAGAGCGCACCCATGAATTCGGCGGTCGCATCGACGTGCAC
>CAIXXI010000548.1 GCA_903923345.1 uncultured Burkholderiales bacterium
CCACTTGCGACTGTCGCTGGCCGTAGCGCGATCGAAACGCGTCGATCGCCTCACTGTGGGTGAGATTCAATCCACCTTTTCCAGCCAGCAGGAACTTGCGGCCGGCCGATGGCATCGAATCAAAGACCTCGACCTGCAGGCCAGCCGCCAGGAGCTTCTCGGCGGCCATCAGGCCTGCCGGGCCTGCACCAACGATTGCGACACGCTTGGGATTCAACCCCGGCTCGTCGGCTTGCTGCGCGGCTTTCTGGCGGGCGCGGGCATCGACTCAACCTCGCTGATGCGCAGGGTCTGGCCGCCGACCCGAACCGTCTGCAGGTGCTTCAGGCGCTTCTTGGGCAGGTCTGCGGGCAGTTCGATGAAACTGTGGGTCTCGAGGATTTCAATTCGCCCGATGAACTTTGAATCGATCTGGGCTTCATTGGCGATCGCACCAACCAGATTGCCGGCCTTGATGCCGCTGGCATAGCCCACTTCGACCCGAAACGGGCTCAGGCCCACCTCACCGGGACGGGAGGCTGCGGTGCGCCGCATCGGGCGTGGTGCGGTGGGCTGCGCAGCATCGGATCGAGTATCGCGGCTGGCCGGGACCGGGGCCAGGGCAGAATCGAATCGAGCCAGGCGACTGACCGGCGCTCGAGCGGCATCCATGTGGGTCGTGTCGCTCGTCTGCGGCACAGCCGATTCAATGGGGGCCTGCCCCTCAGGCGATGCCGCATCGGCCGGGCGCTTGTCCCGCTTGGGGCGGTCAATCAGCAAGGGCACGCCGCCGCGCGACATCTTCGCCAACGCCGCCGCCACCTCGATGGCTGGCACGTTGTGCTCGCGCTCGTAGTCTTCGATGATGCGGGTGTAGCGCTCCAGTTCACCCTCGGCCAGGGTCGCGGTGATCTCGGCCTTAAAGCGCGCAATACGCACATTGTTGACCGCCTGGATCGAAGGCAACTCCATCAGCGCGATCGGTTGGCGAGTCGAGCGTTCAATCGCCCGCAACAGCCCGCGTTCACGCGGCGTGATGAACAGGATCGCCTCGCCGCTGCGGCCGGCACGGCCGGTACGCCCGATTCGGTGCGTGTAGCTCTCCGGGTCGGTGGGCACATCGAAATTGATCACATGGCTGATCCGCTCGACATCCAGGCCGCGCGCAGCCACGTCGGTCGCGACCAGAATGTCGACCGTGCCATCCTTGATCTGGCCAATGATGCGCTCGCGTTGTTGCTGCTGCAGATCGCCGTTGATGGCCACCGCAGCGAAGCCTCGCGCCTGCAGTTTGCCGGCCAGTTCTTCGGTTCCGAGCTTGGTGCGGGCAAAGACGATCATCGCGTCAAAGGCCTCGGCCTCCAGGATGCGGGTGAGCGCATCGAGCTTGTGCATGCCGCTCACCAGCCAGTAGCGCTGGCGAATATTGTCGGCCGTGCCAGTCTTCGCGGCCACGGTCACCTCGGCGGGTTCACGCAGATGGGTCTGCGCAATCCGCTTGATCGCCACCGGCATCGTGGCCGAGAACAACGCGGTCTGCCGGCCCTTGGGGGTGTCCTGCAGGATGCGCTCGACATCCTCGGCAAAACCCATGCGCAACATCTCATCGGCCTCATCGAGCACCAGCGTGCTCAGTGCGGACAGGTCGAGCGACCCCTTTTCAAGGTGATCAATCACCCGACCCGGCGTGCCCACCACCACATGCACACCCCGCTTCAAGGCGGCGAGTTGCGGTCCGTAACTCTGGCCACCGTAGATCGGCAACACATGAAAGCCCTGCAGATGGGTTGCATAGCGCTGAAAGGCCTCGGCCACCTGCAAGGCCAGTTCACGCGTGGGCACCAGCACCAGGGCCTGCGGCGACATCTTCTTCATGATCAGGCGCGACAGCACGGGCAGCGCAAAGGCTGCGGTCTTGCCGGTTCCGGTCTGCGCCTGGCCCAGGACATCGCGATTGGCCAGCAGCAAAGGGATGGTGGCGGCCTGAATCGGTGACGGGGATTCGTAGCCGACCTCGCCCAGCGCCTGCAGCAGGGGCGGGCTCAGGCCGAGATCAGTGAAGGTGGTGAGGATGGGTTCAGACATGCGTGCGTGGTCTTGATGACAGGAAAGGTCGACATGATGAGGCCGTCGGGGAAGGATTGGCATGTTTCTCGCTAAACTTCTGCAACCTCACCGGATCAGGGCTTCCAACATGAACACCTCCCCAGTGCACGCCGGCCAGCCACTGTCGGACTCTGATCGCGAGGATGCCCGCACCGGACTGAGCAAAGAAGCGATCAAAAAGGCGTTTCTGGACTCGCTTTTTTATGTTCAGGGCAAGTTTCCGGCCCTGGCCACCCGCACCGATTACCACCTGGCACTCGCCTATCTGGTGCGTGACCGCCTGCTGCAGCGCTGGATTA
>CAIXXI010000549.1 GCA_903923345.1 uncultured Burkholderiales bacterium
CAGCCAGCGTGATGACAGGGAGTGACTGGTGCCGGGAGAGGGATTCGAACCCTCACGGTATCGCTACCGGCGGATTTTGAATCCGCTGTGTCTACCATTCCACCACCCCGGCAGGAGCGAAGCCGATCATTATCGGCGATCACGGCCGCCCGGGCAAACCTCGTGTGCAACGCGCCTCAACGGCAGCCGAGTCTGCGCCCATTCAGGATGCCGCAGCCGCCGCCTGCTCGGACCTGGCATGTCGAGAATCGATCCCCGACACCACGTTGATCACGTATTCGGCGATGTTCTTGGCGTGATCGCCCACCCGCTCGATCGATTGAACGATGAAGACCAGCGCCAGGCATTCCTGGACGGCCTTGGGCTCTTCTGCCATGCGGGCCATCAGCGCAGCAATCAGTTCATCACGCAGTGCGTCGACTTGTGCGTCACGGTCGTGCAGGTCTTCCGCCGCCTTGAGGTCCTGCCGCATGAAGGCTTCGATGGCCGAGCGCAGCATGTCGATGGCGAGATCGGCCATCTCGGCGATCGGCTCGAAGCGGATGGGCATCCTGCCATCGACAAACAGTGCCGCCTTGAGCGCGATCTTCTTGGCCTCATCGCCGATCCGCTCGAGGTCATTGACGCTGTGCAAGATAGCAATGATCTCGCGCAGATCGATGGCAATCGGCTGGCGGCGCGCAATCACCTGATTGCAGCGCAGATCCGACTCGATGTGCATCTGATTGACCTGGCGCTCATCGGCCAGTACCTGGGTGGCCAGACGCAGGTCGCCCAGCTTGACCGCATCGATGGCCCGGATGACCTGGCGCTCGACCATACCGCCGAGCGTGGCAAAAGCGCTGCGCACCCCATCGATGTCGCTGTCAAACTGCCTGTTGGTGTGATCTGTCATGGTTTCGCTCACTGTCTGTGAACTGCAGGCTGGGTAGGGCCAGCCCGGGAGGCGATCAGCCGAACCGACCGGTGATGTAGTCTTCGGTCGCCTTCTTCGTGGGCTTGATGAAGATCTGGTTGGTCTCGCCAAACTCGATCAGCTCACCCAGATACATGTAGGCGGTGAAGTCCGAGATGCGCGCCGCCTGCTGCATGTTGTGGGTCACGATCGCGATGGTGTAGTCCGCCTTGAGTTCGTTGACCAGCTCTTCGACCTTGGCCGTCGAGATCGGGTCCAGTGCGCTGGTCGGCTCGTCGAGCAGGAGCACTTCAGGCTTGACCGCCACGGTGCGGGCAATGCACAGGCGCTGCTGCTGGCCGCCCGACAGCGACAGGCCGCTCTGGTTCAGCTTTTCCTTGACCTCATCCCAGAGCGCCGCCTTGCGCAGCGACCACTCGACCCGCTCGGCCATGTCGCGAGCGTTGAGGTTCTCGTACAGGCGCACACCAAAAGCGATGTTCTCGAAGATGGTCATCGGAAACGGCGTCGGCTTCTGGAACACCATGCCGACCTTGGCGCGCAGCAGGTTGACGTCCTGCTCCTTGGCCAGGATGTTGCGGCCATTGAGGACGATCTCGCCTTCGGCACGCTGCCCGGGATAGAGGTCGAACATGCGGTTGAAGGTGCGCAGCAGGGTCGATTTTCCGCAGCCGGAAGGACCGATGAACGCGGTCACCTTGCCCTTGGCGATGTCCATGTTGACCTTCTTGAGGCCCTGGAACTTGCCGTAGTAGAAGTCAAGGTTGCGGACTTTCAGGGCGGCTTCCATGTCCTGGACGGCGGTTGACGACGCGTCGAAGGAACCGGCCATGGGCGTATTGATGGTGATCGCGTTCATGCGCTTACTCTGCTGATGAAGGGGGTCAAGCCGGCAGCTTCGAGCGGAACAGCACTCGAGCCAGGATGTTGATGGTCAGAACGATCAGCGCGATCAGCGCTGCGCCGCCCCAGGCCAGCTTCTGCCAGTCCTCGTAGGGGCTCATGGCGAAGTTGTAGATCACCACCGGCAGGTTGGCCATCGGCCGGGACATGTCGGTGCTGAAGAACTGATTGTTCAGGGCGGTGAACAGGAGCGGCGCAGTCTCGCCGATCATGCGTGCCACCGCCAGCAGCACGCCGGTGACCACACCGCCCTTGACCGCCCGCAGCGTGACCGCCAGGCTGACCTTCCAGCGCGGCGCGCCCAGCGCAAAGGCCGCCTCGCGCAAGCTGCCCGGAACCAGAGCGAGCATGTTTTCGGTGGTTCGCACCACCACCGGAATGGCGATCAGGGACAGCGCAAGTGAACCCGCCCAGCCGGAGAAATGCTTGACGGTTGCCACAGCCAGTGCAAACACGAACAGACCCACGACGATCGAGGGGGCCGACAGCATGATGTCGACCACGAAACGGGTGGCCTGAGCGAACTTCGAGGTCTTGCCAAACTCGGAGAGGTAGATCCCCGCCAGGATGCCGATCGGGGTCGAAATCAGGGTGGCGAAACCGACGATCATGAGGCTGCCGACGATGGCATTGGCCATGCCGCCGCCCGCACTGCCTGGAGCCGGTGTGCTCTTGGTGAAGAAGTCCAGGTTCAGTGCCGACAGGCCATTGACAGCCAGGGTCCAGAGAATCCAGGTCAGGCCCATCAGGCCAATTGCGACCGAGACGAAGGACAGGGCGAGGCCGATAACGTTGGTGATCTTGCGTCGCTGATACAGGCCGGTATTGAAGGGCGTCTGGGGCAATGCGCTCATGGTGTCAGTCTCAGATCCCGGCTTTGCGGGTGCCGCGCGCGGTCAGCCACTTGGCGGCCAAGAGCACGACGACGGTGATGAAGAAGAGGATCAGGCCGAGCGCGAAGAGCGAAGGCACATGCAGCGCCGGATCCGCTTCGGCGAATTCATTGGCCAGCGTCGAGGCAATCGAGTTGCCTGGCGCAAACAGGCTGGGTGACAGCCGGTTGGCATTGCCGATGACGAAGGTCACCGCCATCGTCTCACCGAGCGCACGACCCAGTCCGAGCATGATGCCGCCGATCACGCCAACCCGGGTGTAGGGCAGCACCACGTTTTTCATCACTTCCCAGGTGGTGCAGCCGATGCCATAGGCCGACTCTTTCAGCACCGCGGGCACGGTCTCGAACACGTCACGCATCACTGAGGCAGTGAACGGGATCACCATCAGGGCCAGCACGATGCCGGCGGTGAAGATGCCGATCCCCAGCGGCGGACCGGAAAAGATGGGCAAGCCCGTCTTGATCAGGAGCGGCTGGACATAGGTCTGAAGCAGCGGCGCCAGAACGAACAGGCCCCAGATGCCGTAGATGATCGAGGGCACACCGGCGAGCAGCTCGATGGCCGTGCCGAGCGGCCGGCGAAGCACCGCCGGGCAGGTCTCGGTCAAAAAGATCGCAATCCCGAAACTGATCGGCACTGCAAACAGCATGGCGATCGCCGAGGTGATCAGCGTGCCGAAGATTGCGATGACCGCACCGTAGACATCATCCGACGGGCTCCAGGTCGTGCCGGTGAGGAAGCCGCCCAGGCCGAACTTGGACAGGGCGGGCGCCGCCTCGCGCAGCAGCGACACCAGAATGCCGGCCATGGCCAGCAGCACCAGCGCAGCGAACAGGAAGGTGACCCGCTCGAACCAGCGATCCTGAGAGGAAAACGTGGCCACCTTGGCCGCCAGAAGCGCCTGATCGGCTGCGGATTGGCGGGTCGCGCCGGTCGATGGGGTCATGGTCTGTGCGACGGGAGTTGTTGCGTTGGCGCTCATGGGGTACTTGAAGAGTCTTGGGCTGCACGCGGGTCAGGTTGCGCAGCCCGGCGCCGATAAAAAGGCGGCCCGAAGGCCGCC
>CAIXXI010000550.1 GCA_903923345.1 uncultured Burkholderiales bacterium
CATCGGACAAGCCCTGCTCGAGCAGGCCATCTACGACCCTGAGTCGGGCCAGTTGCTGACCGGCTCCTACCTGGACTACGCCATGCCACGGGCCACCGACCTGCCGATGTTCCAGGTCGACACCTGCGTGACGCCCTGCACCCACAACCCCCTGGGTGTGAAGGGCTGCGGCGAAGCCGGTGCAATCGGCTCACCGCCTGCACTCATCAATGCCATTACCGATGCGATCGGCGTGCGCGACCTTGCCATGCCGGCGACCCCGGAGCGCGTCTGGCGCGCCATCCAGCAACGCGCCTGAGCACGAGGAGACACCACCATGTACGCCTTCAATTACCAACGCCCCGCCGACGTCAGCGCTGCCGCTTCTGCGGCTGTGGCCGACACCGACAGCCGATTCCTGGCCGGCGGCCAGAGCCTCGTTCAGGCCATGAAACTGAGGTTGTCGCAGCCGTCTGCCCTGATCGACCTGAGCGGCGTGGCTGCACTGGCCGGGATCACCGTAACGGCCGACACCGTGAGCATTGGCGCCATGACCCGCCATGATCAGGTGGCCCGCTCGGCTGAGGTGGCACGCGCCATTCCGGCTCTTGCGGCGCTGGCCGGTGGCATCGGCGACCCGATGATTCGCAATGCCGGCACCCTGGGCGGTTCTCTGGCCCATGCCGATCCGGCCGCGTGCTACCCGAGCGCGATCGTTGGCCTCGGAGCCACCGTGCGAACCGATCGCCGCTCGATTCCGGGCGATCAGTTCTTCACAGGCCTGTTCGAGACCGCGCTGGCAGCGGGTGAGCTGATCACCGCAGTGGATTTCCCGATCCCCAAGCAGGCGGCTTACGTCAAGTTCAAACACCCGGCCTCACGCTTCGCAATGGTGGGCGTGTTTGTCAGCCAGTCAGCGTCCGGTGTTCGGGTGGGCGTGACCGGTGTGCGCTCGCATGCCTTCCGGTGGACGGCTGCAGAGACCGCATTGGCTGGCAACTTCACGGCGAAGGCGCTCGACGGCCTCAAGCTGGACGCAACCGGCCTGAATGCCGATCTGCATGCCAGCGCAGAGTACCGGGCCGCGATGGTCGCCACCATGACCCGCCGCGCCGTGACCGAGGCCACGGGTGGCTGAGGATTCGGTCGACGCACTGCAGGCCAGGCTCGCCGAGCGGGGTTATCTCGCCGATCGACGCCTGGCCACCTCGCTCTTTCTGAGCCTGCGCCTGAATCGTCCGCTGTTTCTGGAGGGCGAGGCCGGCGTGGGCAAGACCGAGCTGGCCAAGGTGCTGGCCGACCTGCTGGATGCGCCGCTGATCCGTCTGCAGTGCTATGAGGGGCTGGACGTGGCTCAGGCCGCGTATGAATGGAATGTGGCGCGGCAACTCCTGCATATCCGACTGGCTGAATCCAGCGGCGGCAGCACAACCGGCTCGGCCGAACAATCGCTGTACTCACCCGAGATGCTGCTGTCGCGTCCGCTGCTGGCGGCCATCAGATCGCCGCGCCCGGCAGTGCTGCTGATCGATGAACTCGATCGGGCCGATGAGCCCTTCGAAGCCTTCCTGCTGGAGGTCTTGTCCGACTGGCAGATCACCATCCCGGAACTCGGCACGATCCGCGCGCAACACACCCCGCACGTGATCATGACCTCCAATCGGACACGCGAGATCCACGACGCACTCAAGCGCCGCTGCCTGTATCACTGGGTTGAATTCCCTGACCTGGAGCGTGAGTACGAGATCGTGCGTCGCAAGGCACCGGATGCACCAGCTGCGCTGTCGCGACAGGTGGTCGAACTGGTGCAGCGTATGCGCAGCATGGAGCTCTTCAAATCGCCGGGGATCGCCGAGACCATCGACTGGGTGAATGCACTGGTCGCGCTGAACCGGATCAGCCTGGACCCACAAACGGTTCAGGACACGCTGGGCGTCCTGCTCAAGTATCAGGAAGACGTCGAGCGGCTGGGTGGTGAGGAAATCCGCCGGCTGTTGCAGGAAGCGACCGCAAGCGGCGCTCGCGATCAGTGATCGGGCGGTCCAGATGACCGCTCAGGACACCGGCGCGTTCGCGATCAACCTGGTCAACTTCTCCCGACTGCTGCGCGCCAGCGGCATCCCGGTCGGGGTCGACCGCACGCTGGCCGCAATCGATGCCATCGAGGCGGTCGGTGTTGATCGCCGCGACGATGTGCATGCGGCCTTGTCGTCGATCATGCTGACGCGCCGCGAACAGCAGCCCTTGTTCGATGCGGCCTTCGAGACCTTCTGGCGCGATCCCAAGCTGCTCGAACGCATGATGGCGGCCCTGCTGCCCAAGATTTCAGGACGCGGTGAGGCACCGAAGCAGGCCAAGCGGCCGGCCCGCCTGGAACAGGCACTGGCGGGCGGACCTCGCCAGCAAGCCCCCAAGCCGCAGACCGAATCCGGTGACGAGCACTCGATCGACGCGATGATGACCTGGTCGGATCGCGAACGCCTGCTCGATCGCGACTTCGATTCGATGAGCATCGAGGAATTCGATGCCGCCTGCCGACTGGTGCGCCAGGTGTCATTGCCGATCGAGCCGATCACCACCCGGCGATTCCAGCCTGCGAGCCGTGGCCGCATTGATCTGCGCGGCACATTGGCCGCCACCACACGCGATCCGCTGTGCGCCAGCGTCGCGCGGCGGCGTCGGCAGGTGCGTCCGCCGCCGGTGGTCGTGCTGTGTGATGTCTCGGGATCGATGGACCGCTATGCCCGCATCCTGCTGCACTTCTCGCATGCACTGATGCAGGGCAAGGCGCGGGTGACGGTGTTTGCATTCGGCACCCGCCTCACCGACATCACCCGGGCGCTGCGCCATCGCGACCCGGACGAGGCGGTTGCTGCTGCCGCCCGCGCGGTTTCGGACTGGAGCGGCGGGACCCGAATCGGGCCCTGCCTCGATCAGTTCACCCGCCAGTGGGCACGGCGCGTGCTGACAGGCAATGCCGCCTTGCTGCTGATCACCGATGGACTGGATCGTGCCGAGGACGACAGCCTGAGTCAGGCCGCGCAAAGGCTGTCGCGATTCACCCGGCAATTCATCTGGCTCAACCCCCTGTTACGCTTCGAGGGTTTCGAGCCGCGTGCAGCCGGGGTCAAGGCCCTGCTGCCGCATGTCGACCGGCATTTGCCGGTCCACTCGTTGCGAAGCATCGAGGACCTGGCCCGAGCCATCCGGGCTGGCCAGCGCACCTCGACACCGATCCACTGAAGTACCCGAACATAAGGAAGACCCCGCCATGCAGATGACCGGACAACGCAACCTGCCGGTGCCACCGCAACAGGCCTGGGATGCCCTGAACGACCCCGAGATGCTGAAGTCCTGCATCCCCGGCTGTGAATCGATCGTGCAGACCGAGCCCAATCATTTCGATGTGCTGATGGCCGCCCGCATCGGCCCTGTGGCTGCGAAGTTCAAGGGCAAATTGACCCAGAGCGATGTGGTCGAACCGGTGTCCTACACCATCAGCTTCGATGGCCAGGGCGGTGTGGCCGGCTTCGGCAAGGGCAAGGCCGCCGTGCGGCTGACACCGATCGAGACCGGCGCCCAACTGGACTATGACGTCGATGCGCAGGTCGGCGGCAAGATTGCGCAGATCGGCTCGCGCCTGGTCGACGCGGCAGCCGCCAAGATTGCCGACGAGTTCTTTGCCAGCTTCGAGTCGAAGCTCACGGAACAGGCGGCGGCTGCAAGCGCGGCCGCAAGCGCTGCGGTTGCTGGCGCGGCCACGAGCGCCGCCGTTCATGATGCAGCCGCCCATGCCGGGCACGCCCACGCCGGCCATGATGCCCACCACGCGCCCGCTGCTGAAGTCCCGGCCGACAACCGTGGCTGGCTGATCGGTGCCGTGGTGCTCGCTGCAGCCGCCGCGCTGATCGCCTATCTGGTGAAGTGAGATGGACAGCCTCGATCTCCAGGTACTGGCGCAGGCACGCGACTGGACCCGCGAAGGGCGGCGTACCTGGCTCGTCACCGTGGCCCAGACCTGGGGTTCGGCTCCGCGCCCCCCCGGCTCACTGCTGTGTGTGCGCGACGACGGGCTGGTCGTCGGATCGGTGTCCGGAGGCTGTGTCGAAGATGACCTGATCGACCGGGTCCGACGCGGCGAACGCACCGACCTGCCCACCGAAATCACCTACGGTGTGTCGGCCGACGAAGCCGCGCGCTTCGGTCTGCCCTGCGGAGGCACGCTGCTGCTGGTGCAGGAGCCGGTCAGTGATGCCGGCTGGATCGATGCCTTGCTGGAGCGCACCGCACGCCATGAGCTGGTCGCCCGCAGCCTGGACATGACCACCGGCGCGGTGAGCCTTTCATCTGCACGTCGGGGCGAGGCGTTTGCGCTCGAGTCCGGGCAGATGCGGCAGATCTTCGGGCCGCGCTGGCGAATGCTGGTCATCGGCGCAGGGCAGCTCTCACGGGTGCTCGCCCAGATGGCACTCGCACTGGATTTCGAGGTGATCGTCTGTGATCCGCGCGAGGAATATCACCTGACCTGGGATATCCCGAACACCACCTTCACCCGGGAGATGCCGGACGACGCCGTGCTCAGCCTGCAGCTCGATGCGCACTGCGCCGTGGTGGCAGTCACCCACGACCCCAAGCTCGACGACATGGTGCTGCTCGAAGCACTGAGATCGCCCTGCTTTTACGTCGGCGCACTCGGTTCACGCGGCAACACCGCCAAGCGCAAGGAACGACTGAAACTCTTTGATCTGACCGATGCGCAACTCGACCGCCTGCACGGTCCGATCGGGCTGGACATCGGCAGTAAAACCCCTGCGGAAATCGCTGTCTCGATCCTGGCCGAGATCATCGCGGTTCAGAACGGGGTGCCCCTGCTGCAGAAAAAACCTGCGCTGGAGTCAATCAGCGAGGGCCAGGTCTGCGCCTCGCTGACCCCGCCCGCCTGAGCCTCAGTTCACCACTGGGCGGGTGAACCACCAGAATCGCGGCGTAGCAACCACCGCACCGAGCTGGGTGAAGCAGGCCGGCGACTCGACACAGGACTCGGCCTTTTTGGCTGGGTCCTGACGATAGACGCTGCGGCCTTCCTTGATGGTCTCGACCACGGTGATGTCGTTCAATCGGGATCGATCGATGGTGATCGGGTTGTCCGACAGGATCACAAAGTCAGCCAGCTTTCCAGTCTCGATCGTGCCCTTGCTCGCCTCCTCGAAATGCTGGTGCGCAGCCCAGATGGTCATCGCCTTGAGCGCCACCCAGGGTTCGACCCGATGCTCGGCGCCAAGCACCTGATTGCTTCGGGTGGTGCGGTTCACGGTCGAGGACAGCACTCGGATTGAGTCGGGGAAGGCCACCGGCGCGTCGTGATGCGAGGTGAACATCATGCCCCGCGCCAGCGCCCAGCCGGTCGGGCTGATGTGCTGAGCCCGCTGCGGGCCCAGCACCGAATCACGGTGCCAGTCACCCCAGTAAAACGTGTGCATCGGAAAAAAGCTCGGGAAGATGTCCAGGCGCTTGAAGGCATCGAGCTGATCAGCTCGGGCGGTCTGGGCATGAATCGCAACCGTCCTGCGATCAGTCCCAGGCACTTTGGCCGAGGTGGTCTGCACCGCGCGGATCAGCTGATCGATTGCAGCATCACCGTTGGTGTGGGCCATCACCTGCCAGCCATTGCGCCAGGCCTGCTCGAGGAATCCATTGACCTGCTCGTCCTTGAACGCGGCATAGCCGGCATAGTCGGCCGCCTGACCCTGTGGCGGCTTGAAGTAGGGCTGAGTGAGCCAGGCCGTCTTGCCCTGGGGTGAGCCGTCCAGGACCAGCTTGACCCCGCCGATGCGGAAATGATTGGTGTACTGGCGGCTGGCATAGCGGCTGGACATGAAGGTGTTCTGGCCGATGGTGATCAGTGCCGGATACGACACCACATCGAGCTTGAGCTTGCCACTGGCTGCTGCTGCCATGAAACCCGCGACATTGCCCGGATCGGTGGCACCACTTTGCGCGGTGGTGTAGCCGTACTTGAGATAGAGGTCCTGGCCGGCTGCGATCAGGCCCTGCGATTCGGTCTCCTTGATCCGGGGCAACACCAGCTTGGCCAGCGCGCCGTAGTGGGCAATTTCCTCGAGCACACCATCGGGCTCCTGCGTCCCGGCCCGGCGTCGGATGACCCCGCCGGCCGGATCAGACGTGGCCGCCGTGATGCCGAGTTCCGCCAGCGCCTTGCTGTTGACCGAGCACAGATGCCCCGACTGATGAATCAGGATGACCGGCAGCTCGGTCGAGATGGCATCGAGCTCGTCACGGGTCGGATGCCGCTGCTCCTTGAGCTGGGAGTCGTCGTAACCAAAGCCGAGAATCAGACCGTATTGCTTCGGGATCGCGGAGCTGGCAACCCAGTCGCGCATGGCCTGCTGCAACGCCGGGATGGAATCCGTGCGTCCATCGGGCGGCGCCAGCAGATTGGCCGCGACCGCCTGCAGGCCGACACCGTCCACATGCCCATGGCTGTCGATGAAACCCGGCAGCATGGTCTTGCCAGCCAGATCGACCTGGGTCGCGCCGCGCCCGGCCCGGCTCATCACATCCGCCTTCGATCCGGCATGGATGATCCGGCCCTCGCGAACCAGCACGGCTTCGACGGTATTCGGCCGCTCACCGACCATGGTGAGAATCGGCCCGCCGCTGTAGACAATGTCCGAAGCACTCGACGCGCCGGTGGTGCTACAGGCGGCAAGGGTCAGTGCGCTGGTGATCAGGGAACCGGTCAGAGCCAAGCGAGTCAACATGGGACGCCTTTCAATGATTTCAGGTGTTCTGAATAACGATCGACGGAAACTTGAGCGACATGTCTTTGGCGGATTGCGCCACCTTCACTGCAATACGACGGGCGATCTTGCGGTAGGACTGCGCAAGCGGGCCTTCCGGATCCGCCACCACCGTCGG
>CAIXXI010000551.1 GCA_903923345.1 uncultured Burkholderiales bacterium
CAGTAACCCTTTGAATTTAATACTGATTGTGTGGTCGGGACGGAGGGATTTGAACTCTCGACCCCCTGCACCCCATGCAGGTGCGCTACCAGGCTGCGCTACGCCCCGAAGACCAAAGAGTATATCAGACCAGCCTTAAGGCCGAGCCAAAGGATCGCCCTCGAGCAGCTGCAGCGCGGCCACGAGATCTGCACGAACCGACTCCAGAAACGATGATGGAGCATCGACTGGTTGCGATGCCTCCTCAAACACGAGGCTTTGCTGGAGTTCAACTTCGTGGGATAGCGCCGATGCCGATTCGCGGCGTCGCATCGTTTGAAAGGACTCTCCGAGGCGATTGCGAGCCCCACTGATCGTGAAACCCTGTTCGTACAGAAGATCGCGTATTCGACGCACCAGCAGCACTTCATGATGCTGGTAATACCGGCGGTTTCCCCTGCGCTTCATCGGCCGCAGCTGGGTAAACTCCTGCTCCCAGTAGCGCAACACATGCGGCTTGACTGCGCACAACTCACTGACTTCACCGATCGTGAAGTAGCGCTTGGCCGGTATGGGCGGTAAAGCCGGCTCAATGCCAGCGGGCTCAGCGTCGTTAACCGGTTGGGAACTCATATCGTGGTGATCGTCATATCAAGAGCACAACGGGCGGGTTGACAACTTACGCCAATCGCTCGATCAGTGCCTTCAACTTCTGACTTGCATGAAAGGTCACCACCCTGCGAGCCGAGATCGGGATGGCCTCGCCGGTTTTAGGATTGCGCCCTGGGCGCTGTGGCTTGTCTCGAAGCTGAAAATTGCCAAAGCCAGAAAGCTTCACGGTTTCACCGCGCTCGAGCGCGTCTCGAATCTCTTCGAAAAACGTCTCGACCATGTCCTTGGCCTCGCGCTTGTTCAGACCCACCCGATTGAAGAGCATCTCTGCCAACTCAGCCTTGGTCAAGGTAAAACCTTGAGCTGGGTCATCAAGCAGGTCACCCTGAGGTCCGTCTTGATCGAACATCAGGGAACCCTGCGCATCTTCATCCAATCGAGACCTGACCAGGCTACCGGCTGGGTTTGACTGAATTTCGGACGAAGGATCGTTGGTCACTTGGAGGGTCTGAAAGGAGCAAGGTCAGGAGGATCGCAGCCGGGCGCCTAGCGACTTTGACAATTCAGCCGAGACAGCGTTCATCGCTGCGTCAGCCTCGGCGTCCGACAAGGTTCGCTGAGTATCTTGCAACCAAAACCGGAAGGCAAGGCTTTTTTCCTTATTTTCCAATCCTTTACCGCGATATTCGTCAAACAATCTCACGTGTTGCAGCACTGCAAGTGAGGGCTCCGCGCGGCGGGCCGCCTCGATTCTTTCCAGCATGGATGCAAGCTCGACCTCGACTGGAACGAGGAAAGCCAAATCACGAATCACGGGTGGCAGACGGGAAATTTCCCGATGAACCGGGATGGGCACCTGCAACATCGGCCCAAGTTCGATCTCGAACAGGATCGGGGCTGCGGGGAGATCGAGCGGGCCGAGCAACCCGGGATGCAAGACACCGAGATAGCCAATCGCACGACCGTCGACATCGTGGATGCGTGCGGTCTGACCAGGATGCAGAGCAGGATGACTGGCCTTAATGAAGTTCAGACTGGAGCAGGCAAGCGCTTCGAGGTCAGCCTTGACGTCGAAGTAGTCGACACTGCGCTGACCCACGCCCCATTGCTCCTCCACAGAAGGCCCGAATGCAAGACCGGCCAGCCTTAAAGGCTGATCGATGCCACTCACCCCCAGCGGACCTGACTTCTGCGATGGATCGCGCAGAAAGACTCGACCCATCTCGAACAAGCGCACACGAGATGCCTTGCGACGCAGGTTATGGCGAAGGTTCTCAAGCAGACCACCCCAAAGGGTCGTCCGCATCACGTTGAGGTTCTCAGCGATTGGATTGCGCAGGGCAATGGGTTGCGCGCCTGATTGCAATAGCGCCTCTGTGTCCGACGAAATAAAGGAGAAGTTCACAACCTCCTGCCAATCCCGTTCGGCAATCGCGCGCTTGAGCTGGATCTGCGTACGGCGGTTACCCGCCACTGTGGCAAGGGTTGCAGCCATTCGCGCCGGCCTCACTGGCAGCCGCTCGAAACCCCAGATCCGGACCACTTCCTCGATGAGATCTTCTTCGATCCTCAGGTCGAAACGACGCGACGGCGGACTGACTGTGAGCAGAAAATCATCGTTAGACCCATCGATTGGCTCGACCTCACAGGCCAAACCGAGCCGCTCGAATGCACTCGTGCAGTCTTCAAGCGTGATCGGCGCACCGATCAGCTTTCGTGCTCGAGACAAGCGCATGCCGACCGGGTGACGCTCTGGCAAGCGGGTGATCTGGTCATCCACTGGCCCAGCCTTGCCACCACACACGTCCAGGATCAGTTGGCTCAGATAATCGAGGTGTTCAACCGTGGTTTGTGCATCCACACCACGCTCGAAGCGTTGCGCTGCATCCGTCGAAAAGTTGTAGCGGCGGGCGCGACCGGCAATCGACTCTGGCCACCAGAAAGCCGCCTCGACGTAAATGTCGGTGGTCTCCAGTGACACCGCCGTTGCGTCGCCACCCATGATGCCGGCAAGGCTCTCGACCTGGGAGTCATCCGCAATCACCCCAACTGGCAGCCCGTCGGCATCCGGTTCGAGTGAAATTGTTTGTCCGTTGAGCAGCTTGAGATGTTCTCCATCACGCCCCCAGCGCACCTTCAGTCCACCATGGATCTTTGCCAGATCGAACACATGGGTCGGACGACCGAACTCGAGCATGACGTAGTTCGACAAGTCGACCAGTGCCGAAATGGATCTCTGACCGCTGCGCTCGAGGCGCTCACGGATCCAGCCGGGTGTCGGCGCATGGGCATTGACCCCGCGAATGATGCGGCCACTGAAGCGCCCGCACAGATCGGGCGCTTCAATGCTGACCGGCAGGCGATCCTCAATCGAGACCGTCACTGGCGCGATGATCGGGAGATGCAGGGGTGCGGCAGAGATCGCTGAGACCTCCCGCGCCAGGCCGATCACAGACATGCAGTGGGCCAGATTGGGGGTCAGCTTGAGCGTCCAGACCAGATCGTCCAGCGACAGCACATCCCGAAGTGACTGACCGATCGGAGCATCCGGCGCAAGGGCGAGCAAGCCACCGTGATCGTCGGACAGGCCAAGCTCGCGCGCCGAGCACAACATACCGCCGCTCTGGACGCCTCGTACCTTCGCCTCACCGATCTTCATGCCCCCGGGGAGTTCCGCTCCTGGCAAGGCGCACGGCACCTTCATTCCAGCAACGACATTCGGTGCGCCGCAGACGATCTGGGCAAGCGCCGGGGCGCCGACATCGACCTCGCAGACATTGAGCTTGTCGGCGTCAGGATGGCGGGTTACGGACCGGACCTGGGCGACAACCACCTTCGAAAAGGCGGGCGCAGCGGGCGCCCGCTCTTCGACTTCCATCCCAGCCATGGTCAGCGCATGAGCCAGGTCATCACTGGACATCGCCGGATCGGCATAGGCACGCAGCCATTTTTCGGAAAATCGCATGGCGGTCAGTCCCTGAACTGTTCGAGGAATCGCAGGTCGTTTTCGTAAAACATGCGCAGGTCGCCAACGCCGTATCTCAGCATCGCCAGACGCTCGATGCCCGAGCCGAAGGCGAACCCGATATAGCGCTCAGGATCGAGCCCGATATTGCGCACGACATCCGGATGAACCTGTCCTGCGCCGGACACCTCCAGCCAGCGGCCCGCCAAGGGTCCGTCTGCAAAGCGCATGTCGATTTCCGCAGACGGTTCGGTGAACGGAAAATACGATGGGCGGAATCGAACGTCGATGTCATCTCGCTCGAAAAATCGGCGCAGGAATTCGGTGTAGACATTCTTCAGATCGGTGAATGAGACGTCTTCATCGATCCACATGCCCTCGACCTGATGAAACATCGGCGAATGGGTTGCGTCGGAATCGACCCGATACGTCTTGCCCGGTGCAATCACCTTGATCGGCGGCGCATGCATGCGGGCGTAGCGAACCTGCATCGGGCTGGTGTGCGTGCGCAAGAGCAGTGAATGCCCGGCATCATCTTCACCTTCTACATAGAAGGTGTCATGCATGGAACGCGCGGGATGATTGAGCGGCGTATTGAGCGCAGTGAAGTTGAAGAAATCCTCTTCAATTTCAGGCCCGTCCGCGACATCGAATCCAATCGAACGAAAGATCGCTTCGATCCGTTCGATCGTCAGCGTCACCGGGTGCAAACCGCCTCGCCCGATACCACGACCCGGCAATGTGACGTCGATGGCTTCCTGAGCAAGACGAGCCTGAAGTTCGGCCTGATCAAGCTCTGACTGGCGCTGAGAAACCAGCGCTTCAATGGCCTGCTTGAGCAGGTTGAGGCTCTTGCCTGCTGCCGCCCGCTCTTGCGGCGAGAGGCTTGCAAGGGCCTTCATTCGGGCTGTCAGCGCGCCTTCTTTGCCCAGAAACCGTGCCTTTGCATTGGCCAATGAGGCGGTATCGTGGGCGCTTTCGAGCAGGCTGCGTGCCTCGTCAATCAGCGGATCTTGTGAATCAGTCATCGGGCATTCCAGAAGAGCGTGTTCGATTCATCCAAAAAACACTGCGATCGTCGTCCAAAAAGAAACGGAGCCCGAAGGGGCCCCGTTTCCTGGAGATTGCCGAAGCGAGGATCAGGCGCCGATCGACGCCTTGACGCGGGCGACAATCGCAGCAAACGCCGGCTTGTCGTTGACCGCCAGTTCAGCCAGAACCTTGCGGTCCAGACCGACCGCAGATTTATTCAGCCCGGCGATAAACCGGCTGTAGCTGATGCCATGCTCACGCGCAGCTGCATTGATGCGGGTGATCCAAAGCGAACGAAACACGCGCTTGCGGGTACGACGGTCGCGATAGGCGTACTGCCCTGCCCGCATGACCGCCTGCTTGGCGATGCGGTAAACGTTGTTGCGACGACCGCGGAAACCCTTGGCAAGGGCGAGAACTTTTTTATGACGGGCTCGGGCGGTTACACCGCGTTTGACTCGTGGCATGTTGGCCTCCCGTTATGCGTAGGGCATCATCGCCCGAACGCTCTGCACGTCGGACTCGTGAACTTGGACTGCGCCACGCAGATGGCGTTTGTTCTTGGTTGTCTTCTTGGTCAGGATGTGGCGCTTGAACGCCTGACCCCGTTTGATCGAGCCGCTTGCGCGCACCCGAAAGCGCTTGGCGGCGCTTTTCTTGGTTTTCATCTTGGGCATGAGGATGCTCCGTCGTGCACCGCTGCCAGGTGACCGTCCGACCAGGCTCAAGCCTGACCGAACCGCACTTATGGAACCCGAGCGGCCTATGTTTTCCTTTTCTCGAAAAGGAAAGCCCGAGATCTTACCACAACAATTACTTTTTCTTCTTGGGCGCGATGATCATCACCATCTGACGCCCTTCCAGCTTGGGCATCGACTCGACCTGCCCGACTGCTTCGAGGTCGGTGCGGATCCGCTCAAGCAGGCGAATACCGAACTCCTGGTGGGCCATCTCGCGGCCGCGAAAGCGCAGGGTGATTTTCGCCTTGTCCCCTTCATCCAGGAAGCGATTCAGGTTGCGCAGCTTGACATCGTAGTCATTGTCATCCGTTCCCGGGCGGAATTTGACTTCCTTGACTTGGATGACCTTCTGCTTCAAGCGCGCTTCATGAGCCCGCTTTTGCTCCTGATACTTGAATTTGCCGTAATCCATCAGACGCGCAACCGGCGGCTGAGCGGTGGGGGCAATTTCTACAAGGTCGACATCAGCCTCTTCGGCCATCCTGAGGGCTTCTCGCGTCGACACGATGCCGAGCGGTTCGTTTTCCACGCCCATCAGGCGCAATTCAGGAACGTTGATCTCTGCGTTAAGGCGATGAGTCCGTTCGCGTTCGTTCGCGGTAGCGATGCTGTTTTCTCCGAAGTCGGCGGGTGAAGGGTATTAGCGTGACGGTGAGGCAAGTCTCTGAACGCAACCTCAGCCGGAAAGAGCCCGGCGGTCGGCAACGTCTTCGGCCAGCCGTTGCAGGAAGGCATCCAGAGACATGACGCCCAGATCCACCCCGCCCCGCGCACGAACTGCGACCAGACCAGCCTGACGCTCCTTGTCACCCACCACCAACAAGTAAGGCACTTTCTGCAGGCTGTGCTCGCGGATCTTATACGCGATCTTTTCGTTTCGCAAATCGGATTGAACCCTAAATCCTTGTTTTATCAGCGTTTGTGCAACGCTGGACGCGTATTCGGCCTGCCCCTCGGTGATGCTCAGGACGACCGCTTGGACCGGCGCAAGCCACGCCGGCATCGCACCTGCGTGATTTTCGATGAGGATGCCGATAAACCGCTCCAGCGACCCGACAATCGCGCGGTGCAGCATGACCGGATGCCTGCGCGAGTTGTCGTCGGCCACATATTCGGCACCGAGCCGCTGCGGCATGTTGAAGTCAACCTGCATCGTGCCGCACTGCCAGTGACGGCCCAATGCATCGCGCAGGGTGTATTCGATCTTCGGTCCGTAGAACGCGCCGTCTCCCGGCGCGATGGTGAATTCGCAACCGGATCGTCGAAGTGACTCCATCAGCGCGAATTCAGCCTTGTCCCAAAGCTCATCGGCCCCAACCCGCTTTTCGGGCCGCGTCGCCACTTTGTACAGGATGTCGTTGAAACCGAAGTCCGCATAAACCTGATGCAGAAGTTCGGTGTACGCGGTGCACTCGTCGAGAATCTGATCTTCGGTACAGAAGATGTGACCGTCGTCCTGCACGAAGCCGCGCACGCGCATGATGCCGTGCAATGCACCTGAGGGTTCATTGCGGTGGCACTGGCCGAATTCACCGTAGCGCAGCGGCAGGTCGCGATAGCTGCGCAAGCCGGTGTTGAAGACCTGAACATGCCCCGGACAGTTCATCGGCTTGACCGCATAGTCGCGGTTTTCCGATGCGGTCGAGAACATGTTGTCCTTGTAGTTCTCCCAGTGGCCTGATTTCTCCCACAAGGTGCGGTCAAGGATCTGGGGGCAGCGGATCTCCTGGTAGCCGTTGTCCTGGTAGACACGCCGCATGTACTGCTCGACCTGCTGCCACAGCGCCCAGCCTTTCGGATGCCAGAACACCATCCCCGGAGCATCGTCCTGCAGGTGAAACAGATCCAGGGCGCGCCCGAGCTTTCGATGGTCGCGCTTTTCAGCCTCTTCCAGCCGATGCAGATAGGCGTCCTGATCTTCCTTGCGCGCCCAGGCGGTGCCGTAGATTCGCTGGAGCATTTCATTGCGCGAATCACCCCGCCAGTACGCACCGGCGACCTTCATCAGTTTGAAGACTTTGAGCTTGCCAGTCGACGGTACGTGGGGGCCTCTGCACAGATCGACGAACGACCCTTCGCGATACAGGCGGATGTCTTCCGCGGCAGGAATCGAAGCAATGATTTCCGCTTTGTAATGCTCGCCGATCGACTTGAAAAACTCGACTGCATCATCCCGATTCCAGACTTCTCGCTGAACCGGCTCGTTCCGACTTGCCAGTTCAGCCATGCGGGCCTCGATCGCCTGAAGATCCTCCGGCGTGAAAGGACGCTTGTAGGAAAAATCATAGAAAAACCCGTCTTCGATCACAGGTCCGATGGTGACCTGTGCGTCCGGAAACAGATCCTTGACCGCATAGGCCAGCAGGTGCGCGGTCGAATGGCGAATGATCTCCAGGCCGTCCGAATCCTTGTCAGTGATGATGGCCAGTTGCGCATCCGAGCCAATAAGGTACGAGGTGTCAAC
>CAIXXI010000552.1 GCA_903923345.1 uncultured Burkholderiales bacterium
CATTCTGCTTCAGCAGCTGCTGCCCAAACGCAGGCTCACCGAGCTGGCTGGCCGCATCGCCAGCGCCCGTGCCGGGGCCTTGACCCAGTCCCTGATCCGACGATTCGTTGATCACTATGGCGTCGACATGTCACAGGCCGCAGACCCGGATATCCGGGCTTATGCGTCGTTCAATGATTTCTTCACCCGTGCATTGAAAGAGGGTGCGCGTCCGCTGTCGAATGCCGACTGGATCTGCCCGGTCGACGGGGCCGTCAGCCAGTTCGGTCGCATCGAGCACGGCCGAATTTTTCAGGCCAAAGGCCACGACTATGGATGTGCCGAACTGCTTGCAGGTGATGAGGCGCTTGCCAGTGAATTCGACGGTGGCTCGTTTGCCACCCTGTACCTGAGCCCGCGCGACTATCACCGCATCCACATGCCGTGTGCAGGTCGATTGCGTCAGATGATTCATGTGCCCGGCAGCCTGTATTCAGTGAACCCGACGACGGCTCAAGCCATCACCGGACTGTTTGCGCGCAATGAGCGGGTCGTTTGCATCTTCGACACAGCGCACGGGCCACTGGCGATGGTGCTGGTGGGCGCCACCATCGTGGGCAGCATCGCGACGGTCTGGCACGGAACGGTCACTCCGCCCCGACTGACAGCGCCGCGTCACTGGCACTACGGCGCGAATCAGATTGCGCTCGAACGGGGCGCTGAAATGGGCCGATTTCTGCTCGGCTCGACGGTGGTGATGCTCTGGCCGTCGGCTTCGATGTCATTCAATGCGCAGTGGGCGGCGGCGGTTCTAGTGCGAATGGGTGAGCCGATGGCTGATATCGGCTGAAAATCCCGTATATTTCGCGCGTTTTCGTGAGTAGAATCGAAATGCTTCAGCGTGAACACCGCATGGGGCCGCTGATCCTAGAGCCCGAGACACCCGACTACCACCAAGGAAAACCAATAAAGATGGCCACTACCAAGAAGCCCGCCGCCAAGAAAGTCGCAGCCAAGAAGCCTGCTGCAGCCAAGCCCGCCGCCAAGAAAGTTGCCGCCAAGAAGGCTGCACCGGTGGCTGCCAAGGCCGCCACGCCGAATATCAATCCGGCCCCGATGAAGCCGATCGCCAAGCCCCTCACGAAGCAGGGCCTGATCGCGCATGTGGCTGAATCGGCCGCAGTTGACCTGAAAGCCACCAAGGCTGTCATCGCGAACCTCGAAGCCACGATCCTGGCTTCGCTGCACAAGAAGGGCGCCAAGGGCTTCGTGTGGCCCGGCCTGTTCAAAGCCTCGCTGGTGTCGACCCCCGCCCGGCCGGCACGCAAGGGCATCAATCCCTTCACCAAGCAAGAGCAGATGTTTGCTGCCAAGCCGGCCAGTGCCAAGATCCGCATTCGTGCCCTGAAGAAGGCCAACGAAGCGATCAAGTAAGTCCCTCTCGCGGGACCAGACGCCTGATCCGGGGAGACCCGGTCAGGCGTTTTTCTTTGATGCGGCCGGGTCACGGCCGCACCCTGATGCTCAGCGGTTGCCCGTGATCGGGTCGCCGAACAGCACCCAGCGGTTGCCGTCAAAGCGCGACATCACCACGGTGGACAAGGGGCCGTAGTCATCGGGCGTGGTGCTGACCAGGATGCCCGGCAGCACGGTCTCATGCCTCACGTCCTTGATGTTGGCCGCAACGCGCCGCAGATTTTCACGGGTCAGGTTGTCGCCGGACTGCCTGAGCACATGCGCCATCGTCTGGGCGGATGCGAAGGCCTGCACATTGAAGGGGTCACCCGGATCACCTTCGGGGTGGTACTTCTTCATGAAGGCGCGGTACTCGAGCATGCCAGCATCGTTGTCCCACTGTTTGTCGGTGGCGTCCTTCAGGTACTGGGTGGTCATCACGCCCACCGCCTTCTCAAGACCGGCCGGCTTGAGCACCGTGCCGACGGTCGAAGAAACCGTGGTGACGTACTGAGCCGGCTTCCAGCCGAGTTCATACACCTTGCGAATCGTCTGCGAGGCGAACTTCGGCGCACAGGCATTGATCAGAACATCCGCGCCGCTGGCTTTCAGGGTCACCACTTGCGAATCGATGGTTGCATCGGTCGCTTCATACGAGACCTGAGCCACGATCATTGAATTCGCCTTGTCGCCCAATCGGGCACGCACCCCATTCACATAGTCCTTACCGAAGTCGTCGTTCTGGTAAAGAATTGCAATCTTGGCGTTGGGATTGGTGCGCAGGATGTGCTCTGCAAAGACCCGCCCTTCGAGCGGGTAGGTGGGCGCCCAGCCCATCGTCCAGGGAAAGCGTTTCGGATCGTTCCACTTGCCCGCGCCGGTGTTGACGAACAGGTGCGGCACTTTTTTCTGGTTCAGGTAGTTGTGAATCGCCGAGTTGGTGGGTGTGCCCAGACTGCCGACGATGGCCAGCACTTCATCCTGTTCGACCAGACGGCGAGTGGCCTCGAGCGTTTTTGCCGGGTTGTAGTTATCGTCCAGGCTGATCAGGGTGACCTTGCGGCCGTTGATGCCGCCTTGCTCGTTGATCATCTTCCAGTAGCCGGCCTGTGTGCGGCCAATGGTGCCGTAAGATGAGACCGGCCCGCTGTAGGGCATGGTCTGCCCCAGTTTGATTTCGGTGTCGCTGGCGCCGTCGTCATATTTTTTCTGAGCGATGGCGGGCGTGGCCAGCGTCAGGCTGGCAGCGGCCAGCGCAAGAATGAAGCGCTTCATGGGATGTCTCCACGTGTTGTTTTGGAATGTGACTGAGCGCAGGTCTGCGTCGGGTCACATGCGCAGGATTCTTCCGATAATTGCGCAACGTGGCAAGCATCGATCGCTGATTGCGGCAAAGGGTCCTGCAACACATGAGTGAGATCTTCGATTTTCTTCGCAGGACTTACGTCGAGCGCACACCGCACATGGTCGAGGCGGGCATGCGGATCACCTCGATCGATCGGGCGCGCGGCACGATGAGCTTGCCTGCGCGTGAGCAGTGGATCGGCGATCCGGTCAGAGGGCTTCTGCACCCGGGCCCGATCATCGTGCTGGCCGATTCATGTTGCGGACTGGCGGTGGGCGCCGCACTGGACACCGACATCACCTACGCCACGCTCGATCTGCGCATGGATTACCTGCGCGCAGCCGTGCCCGACCAGGACGTCCATTGCGAAGCACACTGCTATCGGGTCAGCCGCAGCGTGGCCTTCATTCGTGCCGAGGTCTGGCAGGACGACCGCACGCAACCGATCGCGTCCACGCAGTCGGCTTTCATGCTGGCCACACCCTCGGGCTCACGGCCCACCACGGTGGAGCAGGGCTCGATTGCGCCGCCACCAGAGGCTTTCAATTCGGCGGCCAGTGCGATCGTCGCGGGTTTGTCCTCATCGGGCCGCGATCCGTCGAGCTCGCCTGAGCCTTTGGCGTCCGGCTGGCAGCCGCCTGTTGCCAGCCAGGTGCCTCAGATCGATCGACCGATTCCGTATGCCGAGTATCTGAACATTCGGGTCGCGCCCGACTCATTGCAACCGGTGTTCAGGCTGCCGTTTGACCCGAAGCTGATCGGCAACCCGTTCCTGCCGGCGCTGCACGGCGGTGTGGTGGCCGGTTTTGCCGAGACGGCAGCCATCCTGCACCTATATCAGACACTGGGTGGCAGCAAGCTGCCCAAGAGCATCGATTTTTCGATGGACTACCTGCGCGTTGGCCGCCCCGAAGAGACCTTTGCCGCCTGCGAGGTGGTGCGGGTCGGTGCGCGGGTGGCGCTGGTCACCGTGCGCATCTGGCAGCGCAGCCCGGACTACCCGATCGGCGTGGCGCGCGCGCACTTCCTGTTGTCTGCGCTCGACTGACCGGGCAGCCCGCTCAGTCGACGCGGATGTTGGCCTGGCGCACCACCGCACCCCACTTGTCGGTTTCACTGCGAACGAAGGCCGCAAACTGCGGCTGCGTCATCGGGATACTGGCACCGCCCATCTCGGCCAGGCGCTGTTTGATGTGCGGCATCGCAAGCACCTTGGTGATGTCCGCATGAAGCGCTGAAATCGTTGCGGGTGGCGTTTTTCCGGGCGCCACGATGCCAACCCAGACCGTCACTTCGAAGCCCGGATAGCCCGACTCCGCGATCGTCGGCACATCCGGCAAATCAGGCAGGCGCTGTGCACTGGTCACTGCGAGTGCGCGCAGCTTGCCCGCTTTGACCTGAGGCAGTGCGGTGATCAGGTTGTCGATCATCACCTGGACCTGCCCGCCGACGAGGTCGGTGAGGGCCGGCGTGGCGCCCTTGTAGGGCACATGAACCAGATCGATACCGGCGCGCATCTTGAGCATTTCGCCGGCGAGATGCCCGGATGTGGCCGTGCCTGATGACGCGAGCGTGAGGGCACCGGGCTTTGCCTTGGCCAGAGCGACGAGCTCGGACACCGTCTGCGCCGGAACCGACGGATGCACCAGCAACACGTTGGGCATCGAGATCACATGGGCCACAGGGGTGATATCGCCAGGCGCATAGGGCAGCTTCGGATAGATGCTGTAGTTGGCCGCATTCGGGCCGATGCTGCCCATGGCCAGTGTGTGGCCGTCGGGTTCGGCGCGGGCCAGTGCCTGCATGCCGATGATCTGTCCGGCGCCGGCCTTGTTTTCAACCAGCACCGGCTGGTTGACGAGCTTGGTGAGTTCGCCGGCGAGCAGCCTGCTGGTCTGGTCGAGAATGCCGCCCGGAGTGGCCGGCACGATCAGCGTGATCGGCTTTGAAGGGAAGGTGGACTGAGCCTGCGCGGCCGTGAGCGGCGCAAGCAGCAAGGACAACAGGCAGGTGAACAGCCGCTGGCGGGGTGACAGGTTGATCATGTGAGTCTCCTGGAGGATGGGTGTCAGGCGTCGCCCGGCTTGTCGCGCTCGCGATAGTCACCGAAGTTTGAATCCCGTTCGCTGAGCAGCGAGCTCACGCTGGCACCGTCGCGGCGAAACCGCGTCATGTAGGCCTTGCTGGCTTCGGTCTGGAATGCCAATGCCTGCAGCTCGGTGCCGGAGCGGATTGCAGCCCGCAGACCCATGATCTCCATGGCCCGATGCACGCTGCGCTTGTTGATCGCTGCCAGTTCGGTGGGCAAGAGGCTGATGCGCTGGGCAATGGCCAGCACTTCACCGTCCAGTTGCTCGAGCGGATAGGCGCGATTGGCCCATCCGCGCCGCGCGGCTTCGGCGCCGCTCAAGGAGTCGCCGGTGAGCATCGATTCCATGGCCTGACGCATGCCCATCGTCCAGGGATGGAACTGCATGTCGGGCGGGCTCATCAGCCTCACCGGCGGGTAGCCGATCTGGGCATCTTCGGC
>CAIXXI010000553.1 GCA_903923345.1 uncultured Burkholderiales bacterium
CAGGATCGCTTTCGGCAAGGCAAGGCGTTCACGCCAGGCCAGCCAGACGGTGGCAATCGGTTCGTACTGGAACGCATTGAGCTGCGACAGGGTCCGCTCATCGGCATGGGGCTTGAGCAGTCGCGCGGCGTTGTGCGGCGAGACGGCGAGCACGATGTGTCTGGCATGGATTCGGCTGCGGTCCGTCATGACTGTCCACCCACCCGGATGCCCGTCCCGATGCAGTGCGCGGCAGGGGGTTCTGAGCTGCACGCGGGCGCCCCGTGCTTGCAGCCACCCCAGCGCCGGTTCCGGCAGCAGCTCGCCGAGTGTGGCCACGGGAAGGATCATGTCGCTGGCTTGGGCGCCCGACAGCAGGCTGTCCCGCAGCACCCGGGCGAAACTTCTGGCACAGGCTTCGGCCGGTTCCGTATTGAGCGCACCGACGCACAACGGGCGCCAGATGGCGTCGACGAGTCCAGCGGGTTGTCGCATCTGGCTCAGCCAGGTCATGACCGTCAGGCCCTGCGGCCAGCTGCTGTCGTGGTCCGCTGGCAGTTGCATCAGCATCCGTGCCATCGACAGCCGGGCAGACCAGGGCAGACCCTGCGCGGTCAGCAGGGCACTCACAAGACTGAGCTGCCCAGGAAGTCGTCCCGCCTGAAGCTTCAGGCCGTCCACCGACGACAAGTTCAATCGCTCACGGTGCAGATGGGTCTGTGTATCGATGCCGATTCGGTTGAGCAGCAACAACACCGAGCCATAGGCACCCATCAGAAGATGCTGGCCGTTGTCCAGGCGCAGATGCGTTTCGCCCATCTCGATGAGCAAGGTCCGGGCTCGACCACCCGCTTGAGGGGCGGCATCGAGCAAGAGCACGCGATGTCCGGCTTCCACCAGTCCGACGCAGGCGGCCAGCCCCGCCCAACCCGCGCCGATCACGGCGGTGTCGAATGCGTTTTCCAGATCCGGACTCAAAGTCGATGCCGCGCCTGACGCTCAGCGACCCGGCTCGGGTCGTGGCGCAGCAATCTGCGGTGGGCGTCCCGTCACCCAGGTCCGCCAGGCCAGCAGCAGCTTGCGAATCGGCGTCAGCGAGGTGCGCCGGTCGAGCACGAAAAATCCGTCGCGCTCGATTTCATCGAGCAGGGTGGAATAGATGGCCGACATGATCAGGCCAGGGCGTTGTGCGCGTCGGTCTGCTGCAGGAAGCAGCGCATACGCCTGCCGATAGCATTCGCGGGCCCGCTGAGTCTGAAATTGCATCAGTGAGACGAATCGATCGCTGTGCTGTCCGTCGAGAATCTCGGCAACCGTCACCCCGTGGCGGCGCAGATCCTCCATGGGCAGATAGACCCGACCGATTCGGGCATCTTCACCCACGTCGCGGATGATGTTGGTGAGCTGGAAAGCCAGCCCGAGCCGGTCCGCATATTCGAGAGTCTGCGGATCCGTCCGCCCGAAAATGCTGCTGGCCATCTCGCCGACCACGCCCGCTGCCCGCCTGCAGTACAGCGCCAATCCCTCGAAATCCAGATAGCGGTTCTGATCGAGATCCATTCGCATGCCATCCACCACTTCGATCAAGCGGGATCGGGTGATGTCATACGCGCCCAGATGGGCGTGCAGCGCCTGAGTCACCGGATGTTGGGGCGCGCCGTCGTACATGCGATCCAGTTCGCTCAGCCACCAGTCGAGTTTGGTGCGGGCCACGCCAGGGTCACGTGTCTCGTCGACCACGTCATCGACCTCGCGGCAGAACGCATACAGGGCCGTGATCGCCCGGCGTCGCTCCGGAGGCAGAAACAGAAAGCTGTAGTAGAAACTCGAGCCGCTGCGAGCGGCCTTGTCCTGGCAGTACTCGTCAGGGGTCATGGTGTGATGCGTGTGGAGGCGAAAGTGCGCCCGATCGTGCGCGTGAGCTTGAGTCGGGCGATTGATGCGGCCAGGGCCGGTGCGTCGCCGCGGGTGAGCCGGGGTCGGTTCGCAAAGGGATCGTGGTCATTGGCGCGCAGTTTGTCGAGGATGCGCAGCCCACCTGCGATGATGGCCCGCAACTCCCATCCGATGCGCCCACCGACCATCGAGGGCAGGGCGCATCCGTACTCGATCATTGATCGGGCACGGCTTGCTTCCGTTGCAATACAGCGCCTCAAGGCTTCATCGGCGCGCCCAATGCGTACCGCCCGATCGACTGCATCTTCTACGATGCCATAGGCCGCCAGGGATTCAAGCGGCAGGTACAGTCGCCCGCGACGCCAGTCGATGTCGGCATCCTGCAGAAAATTGATCAGCTGCAAAGCGCTGCAGATCGAATTAGACAAAGGCTGTGTCCGCGAGTCCAGCCTTTGCGCCAGCGCAAGGATGATCTGTCCAACCGGATCCGCCGATCGGGTGCAGTAGTCGAGTAACGAGGCGAAGTCCTGGTAGCGCGTCACGGTGACATCCTGCTCGAATGCCGACAGCAAGGCCTCGAATCGGCTCCAGTCGAGCCCATGGGCGCGCACATGCGGGATCAGGCCACGCACGTACGTCGATTGGACCGGGCTGCCCATGCGTGCCTGAACAATGTCCTGCCGCAATTGGCCCAGTGCCTGAAGGCGTTCGCCTGGGCTGACCTCTCCCTCATCAGCCAGATCGTCGGCATGGCGTGCAAAGCGGTAGATGTCGACCACCGCCGGGCGCAGACGAGCCGGCATCAGCCATGAGGCAACCGGAAAGTTCTCGGCGTGCTCGACGCCATGGATTGGGGAAGTCACCGGTGGATTGTAGGGGCTGCGTGCCTGTGCAGGCATCTGACAGGGGCTCATGCGGGAAGTCCGGTGTGCTTCGTTTACAATTCGCCCTCCGGGGGTGGGTTTCACCCCTGTGCGGCTGTGGCGGAATCGGTAGACGCACCAGGTTTAGGTCCTGGCGCCGCAAGGCGTGAAGGTTCGAGTCCTTTCGGCCGCACCAGGGCTTTCCGCCCCATTTTCCTGGAACGACAGCATTCGCCCGGCCTGCCAGCCGGGTTTCCTTTGAACTACGAGAAGACAGAAATGGCCACTACCCTTGAATCGACCGGCGCACTCGAGCGTCGCCTGAGCCTGTCGGTGTCGATGAGCGAAATCGGACAGCGGGTCGATCGCAAGCTGCGGGAAATGTCCCGCACCGTGCGCATGCCGGGCTTTCGCCCCGGCAAGGTGCCGATGAAGATGATCGAGCAGAGCTACGGCGCTCAGATCCAGTCAGAGGTGCTGGGCGATGCCGTCTCAAAAGCGTTCAGCGATGCGATCGCCGAGCACAATCTGCGGGTTGCCGGGCAGCCGCGGATCGAACCTCGCGAGGTGGCCGATGCCGCCGAGGCCGGTTTTACCGCTGTCTTCGAGGTCTACCCCGAGATCACCCTGGGCGATCCAGGCAGCCTGGCGCTTGATCGGGTCGCCTGCCCGGTCGGTGAGTCTGAAGTCGACAAGACCCTCGAGATCCTGCGCAAGCAGCGCACGCTGTGGGATGCGGCTGCACGAGCCGCGGCCGATGGCGATCGGGTGACCATCGATTTCGCCGGCAAGCTGGAGGGCGTTGCCTTTGACGGCGGCACTGCAAACGATTTTGCGTTTGTGCTCGGCGAAGGCCGCATGTTGTCTGACTTTGAAACCGGCGTGCGCGGCGCAACCGAAGGCCAGACGGTGACTTTCCCGGTCGCATTCCCGGCCGACTACAGCGCCCCGAACCTGGCCGGCAAGACGGCTGAATTCGAAGTGACAGTCCGCAAGATCGAGGCGCCGCGCCTGCCTGAGCTTGATGCCGACTTCGCACGCCAACTGGGTGTGGAGGATGGTGACCTGGAGAAGCTGCGCGCCGATGTGCGCGGCAATCTGGAGCGCGAAGTGGCTCAGCGCCTGCGCAATCGCAACAAGGCGGCGGTGATGGAAACCCTGCCGTCGCTTGCGCAGATCGAGATTCCGAATGCCCTGGTGCAGGCTGAATCGCAGACCCTGGCTGAGCGGGCCCGCGAAGACTTCAAACAGCGCGGTATGGATGTCACGAACATGCCGATCCCGCCTGAGGCTTTCTCCGAGACCGCAGGCAAACGGGTTCGCCTTGGTCTGATCGTGGGCGAGATCGTCAAGGCGCACGGCCTGCAGGCCAAGCCGGATCAGCTTCGCCAGCGCATCGAGGAATTTGCTCAATCGTATGAAAACCCGGGCGAAGTGATTCGCTGGTACTTCAGCGACCGTGAACGACTGGCCGAGGTCGAGGCAGTGGTGGTCGAGCAGAACGTGGTGGACTGGGCTTTTGCCAAGGCGACAGTCACTGACAAGCCCATCAGCTTCGACGAGCTGATGGCCTCTTCTAACTGAACGTCTGAATCGAGGAAGCCAAGATGACCTTCAACAGCATGGTCGAGGATCTGGTCAACGCCCACCTGGCCCAGGAAACGCGTGGGCTGGGCATGGTCCCCATCGTGATCGAGACAAGCG
The DNA here is from genome assembly GCA_903923345.1 of uncultured Burkholderiales bacterium. GTDB lineage: Bacteria > Pseudomonadota > Gammaproteobacteria > Burkholderiales > Burkholderiaceae_E > UBA4615. The sequence goes on from CAIXXI010000553.1 coordinate 4,443, forward strand.
GTCGGGGCGAGCGTGCCTACGACATTTATTCGCGTCTGCTGCGCGAGCGCGTCATCTTCATGGTCGGGCCCGTCATGGATCAGACCGCCAATTTGGTGGTGGCCCAAATGCTGTTCCTGGAGTCCGAAAATCCGGACAAGGACATCAGCCTGTACATCAATTCGCCGGGTGGCTCGGTGTCGGCTGGCTTGGCGATGTTCGACACCATGAACTTCATCAAGCCCGACGTCTCGACCCTGTGCATGGGTCTTGCGGCCAGCATGGGGGCATTCCTGCTGGCAGCCGGTGCGAAGGGCAAGCGATTTGCGCTGCCCAATTCGCGGATCATGATTCACCAGCCTTCAGGTGGAGCACAGGGTCAGGCGTCTGACATTGAGATTCAGGCTAAGGAGATTCTGTACCTGCGTGAACGTCTCAATCGCCTGCTTGCCGAGGCCACTGGTCAGCCGATCGAGCGGATCGAGCGGGACACTGACCGCGACAACTTTTTGTCTGCGGAAGATGCGGTAAGCTACGGACTGATTGATCGGACCTTGGTCAAACGCGGCGAAGCTGCGCCGGCAACCTGACACCATCCCAGCCCGCTCTGATCGCGGGTGGTCCGGACGCGGAGAGAGCATGTCGGAAAAGAAGGGTTCAAGCGAGAAGCTGCTGTATTGCTCGTTTTGTGGCAAGAGCCAGCATGAAGTTCGCAAGCTGATCGCGGGCCCTTCGGTCTTCATCTGTGATGAATGCATCGAACTGTGCAACGACATCATCCGGGACGAGACCCAGGGCGAGACTCAGGCAGCGTTCAAGTCAGGCCTGCCCACCCCGACGGAAATCAGTGCGATCCTTGACCAGTACGTGATTGGTCAGAGCACCGCGAAGCGAATTCTCGCGGTTGCTGTGTACAACCATTACAAGCGGCTGCGTCACAAGGGCAAGAAGGACGAAGTCGAGCTCTCCAAGAGCAATATCCTTCTGGTCGGCCCAACCGGCAGCGGCAAGACCCTGCTGGCCCAGACGCTCGCCCGCCTGCTCAATGTGCCTTTTGTGATTGCGGATGCAACCACGCTGACTGAAGCCGGCTATGTCGGTGAAGATGTTGA
>CAIXXI010000554.1 GCA_903923345.1 uncultured Burkholderiales bacterium
GGCACGGCGTGCATCGATCTCGGCATTGATGGCTGCAAAGGTTTTCTTCTGACCGGGGTCGAGCAGCTTCTCGATTTGCCCCCTCATTTCACGCCGCAGCTTTTCCGAGGCAGCACGGCGCTCTTCCTGGTCCAGGTCGCGCAGCGCAGCGAAACGCTCGCGCATACCGGTAAAAACTGCATCAACCGAAGCCTTCTGCGCATCGGTCAGGGACAACTCACGCTCAAGCCGCTCACGATAGGCCTGGATCCCGCCACCCTGGCCTTGAGCCTGGGCATTGGGCAACAGGGACTCGAACGCCAGCTGCACCGCAGACGGCATCCGCATCGAGGTCTTGCCAGCCTCACCTTTGGGTGGTTCAACCCAGCCTGGCGGCTTGAAGCGAAGCGCGGCATTCGGCACCTTGAGCACGTTTTCGCGCACATCGGTGATGACCCTGACATTGGCCGTCATCCCGGGCAGCAAGGTCAGCGATTCATTGAGTGCCGAGACCAGAGCGGTGTAGGTGATGACGTTTTGCACATTCAGCGCAGCCTTGCGAACCTGCGTGACCGAGCCTTCGAAGGTCCGACCAGGGAACGCATCCACGGTGAATGTTGCCTTCTGACCGACCCGCAGTCGGCTGACCTCGGCTTCATCCACCGACACTTCAACCTGCATGTCGCGCAGGTTCTGGGCGATCAGAAACAGCTCAGGGGCAGCCAGACTGACTGCCACCGTCTGGCCCGGCTCGATCGAACGCTTGATGACCACGCCATCGACCGGTGCCCGGATGATGGTTCGACCCAGATCCACTCGAGCCTGAGACAACTGCGCTTCACGTTGCTGTACCGTTGAGCGCGCGTTGCGCACCTGCGCCTCGGCCAGTTCAATCTGGGCGGCCGCACTCACCACTTCCTGCTCGAGCGCCCGAAAAATTGATCCTGCCTTGTCACGCTCAGCCGGCGAAATGAAGTTGCGCTCGACCAGGTCGACTTTTCGATCGAGGTCACGCCGCGCCTCGTCCCGGTTGATCGTGGTGCGGGTCAGATCGGATTTGCGTGACGCCAGCGTCGCCTGCTGGACACCCACCTGGGCCCGAGCAGCTTCAACATCGGCTTCAGCCTGGCGCACCCGGTACTCGAAGGTTTCGGGATCGATTCGCGCAATCACCTGTCCCTTCTTGACCTCGGCATTGAAGTCGGCGAGCACATCCCGGATCTGCCCGGAGACCTGAGAGCTGACCTGCACCTGGACGGTTGCGGCCAGCGTGCCCGAGGCTGCGACGGTTGCGGTAAGCGTGCCACGCTCGACCTTGCCGATTCGCAACGCAGGCTGGTCGGCATTACCGCGGGTGTTGAACCACCACCACCCGCCCGCGGCGAGCACAGCGGCCAACAGCAACAAGCTGATCAGGGTTCGCAGTTTCATGGACGGCTCAGGCGGGTCATAGCGCGAATCTTAACTCGCCGACCGATGCCCCTCTGTGGCGCCCTGCCCTCGTCCACCGGCGCGCGTGGCTCCCGCGTGGACGCCCGCCCGGTCACGAAGGCCGGGTCTGCAGTTCCAGCACGGTCAGCCAGGCGATCGCATCCGTGCGCGAGCTCCCGCACATTTCCATTGAAGCTTGCAGGCCTGCGCACACTGCCGGCCGCTCGGGGCGACCGAAGATGAGGCATTGCAGCTCGGGCCCCAGCTGCACGCAGGCCACGCCGGCCGGCTTGCCCAAGGGCATACCGGGAATCGGCGTGGTGATAGACGGCGCGATGCAGCACGCCCCGCAACCGGGGCGGCACTGCATCACACGCGTTGGCGAATCAGCGCCCAGTCGAGGAGCCCGATCCAGCGCCGGAGCCCGACCCTGCTCGATCAGCCTGCCCCGGACGGGCCGCCGTCTCGGCACGCTTGGCCGCATCGGCCGCAGCGGGTTTGCCGCCCTGCACCGAATCCTGAGCCTGAGGCGAACCCTGAGTCTGCTGCGGTTTGGCCGGGTTCGCTTGAGTCCCGGATTGAGTGGACTGCCCTTGCTGAGGTTTCTGGGCAGACGTCTCGCCTGCGTTGGTGCGATCTTGCTGGTTCATATGTTCATCCTGAAAAGACCCGGGAAGGCCGGATGGCGTTCCCGAAGTCTTA
>CAIXXI010000555.1 GCA_903923345.1 uncultured Burkholderiales bacterium
CAATGTCTGCGTGGCCTCGCTCTTTGAAGGCGGCATCACCGTGGTGTCGCCGGCCGGCGGGGTGATCGATTTCGTGCCGATGCCCGACCTGTACACCACGAACATCTGCTTCGGCGGCCCGGATCTGAAGACCGCCTTCATCACGCTGTCAGTGAGCGGAAAACTCGTGGCCATCGACTGGCCCCGGCCTGGACTGGCGCTGCATGGTTTGAACCGCTGAGCGCAGCGCCGTCACCGGCCGCCCCTCATGCCACCTCGGGCGGCCCGAAGTAGGTCTCGAAATTGCGATTGAGCTGATCCTCGATCTGGCCCTTGAACGCCGACAGCAGAAAGCCCAGTTCGGCGTTCAGTTCGATCAGGTCGGCAGACACGGTCATGACACCGCTCACGCCGGGGCGCTCGAAGCGCAGGACATCGCCCTGCCATTCGCAGCGCATGCCGTATCCCGATTCAAGTTCCTGTGCGAGCCGGCGGGCGACGTCCAGCGCGCCCTCCTGGCCAAGACAGTGTTCACGGTGCAGCGCGATCGTGCTCATCGGTGCAGGGTCTCGTTCAGATCTTGGGTTAAGGCCAGCGTGTCAGCGGCCGATACGGTTGGCATTCAGACACGAGGGCAGCGGCTGTCCTGCGGCAAAAGCCAGCAGGTTGCGCGCCGCCAGCATCGCCATGCCCAGGCGCGATGAGCGCGTCGCGCTGCCCAGATGCGGCGTCAGCACGATGTTCGACACTTTGAGCAGATCGGGGTGGACCGCCGGCTCGTTTTCGTAGACATCCAGGCCTGCGGCCGCGATACGCTGCTCAGACAGCGCGCGGGCGAGCTGCACATCATCGACGATGCCACCACGGGCGATGTTGATCAGGGTGGCGGTGGGTTTCATGAGACCCAGCTCGCGCTCGCCGATCAGGTGATGGGTCTGCGGCGAATAGGGCAGCACCAGCACCACATGGTCGGCTGTGCCCAGCAGTTCATCGAGCGACACCCGGCGTGCGCCGAGTGCCTGTTCATTGGCGGCGGCCGAGCGGTTGCAGTAGAGCAGTTGCATCGAGAATCCGGAGGCCCGCTTTGCAATTGCCGAGCCGATCCGCCCCATGCCGACAATGCCCAGGGTCGTGCCATGCACATCGGCCCCCAGAAACTGATCCCAGGCCCACCGACCCCACTGGCCGGCGCGCAGCCAGTGCTCGGACTCGGTGACCCGACGCGCGGTGGCCATCAGCAGGGCCCAGGCCATGTCGGCCGTCGCTTCGGTCAGGACGTCCGGGGTGTTGGTGACGGCGATGCCGCGTGCACTGCAGGCCTCGAGATCGATGTGGTTGAAGCCGACCGATCCGGTGGCCACGATCCGCAACTTCGGGCAGGCAGCAATCAGGGCTGCATCCACCCGGTCGGTCGCGACCACGTAGAGCCCCTCGCACTCGGCCGCCCGGGCCCGTAACTCGGCATCGGACCAGACTGCGTCGTCCTGATTGGCATGGACATCCCAGGCCTGCGAGAGGGCTTCGAGCACTTCGGGAAAGACACGACGACACACCAGCAAACGGGGTTTCATGCACGCGGCTCCAGAGCCTTGGTTACGCCCACCAGCAGGATGTGGACGCGATACGGGCCATGTGCACCCAGCACGATGGTCTGCTCGATGTCGCCGGTGCGCGAAGGCCCGGACACCAGGTTGGTGGCTCGGGGCAACTGCCCGCGCTCACTGCGGATGAGCGCAAAGCCATCTTCATAGTGGGCAACAACCCGCTCCATCGGCACAACTGCCACATGCGTCTCGGGCAGCAGGTGCATCGATGCCGGGGTGTCCGGCCCGGACAGCATCATCAGGGTGCCGGTCTCGGCGACCGCAACGAACGCGCCGCTGATGCCGACCAGGTCATCGCCCTGCGGGCGCCGGGCCTGCACGGCCAATCCGGCCGACTGCCAGTCGAGGGACGCCAGCGTGTTCCAGCAGACCGCCTGTCGAGACAGACCCTGTGCGTCGAGATACCGGGCCACCGCCATCGGCACATCGGCCATCGCTGCAACCCGCTCGGTCGTACTCGACATGCGTGCCGCCTGGGCCTCGAAGTGGGCCACGCAATCGGCACCGACCGTGGGCTTGGGCCCCACCGAGCGACGCTCGATCCAGTCCTCGACCGCCTGCCGCTCACTGGGCGCGGGATCGGGGCTGCGGCCCTGCGCGCTGCGGATACGACCGAGGATCCGGCTGCGCGCAGACGCGGTGTCGAGCAGGTCGGCGGGCGAATCAGGGCGGGCTTCGTTCATGAGGCGCGGATCTCAAAAACCTGACGCAGGTAGGCCAGATAGGCCGGGTCGTCGCACATCGTCTTTTCGGGCGAATCTGACAGCTTTGCAACCGGTTGTCCGTTGCAGCGAACCATCTTGATCACGATCTGCAAGGGGGTGAAGCCCAGGTCGTTGGTGAGGTTGGTGCCGATTCCGAAGGCCAGTCGCGTGCGACTCGAGAACTGTCGATACAGCTTGATCGCCAGCGGCACGTTGAGGCTGTCGGAGAAAATCAGCGTCTTGGTGCGCGGGTCGATGCGCAGGGCCTCGTAGTGTCCGATCAGGCGCTCACCCCATTCGAAGGGGTCGCCGGAATCATGGCGGGCGCCGTCGAACAGCTTGCAGAAATACAGATCAAAGTCTCTGAAAAAGGCATCCATCCCGTAGGTGTCAGACAGCGCAATGCCCAGGTCGCCACGGTATTCACGGGCCCAGACCTCGAACCCGAAGGTCTGCGAATCTCTCAGGCGAGGCCCCAGCGACTGACAGGCTTGCAGGTACTCGTGAGCCATCGTGCCCAGCGGTGTGATGCCATGACGCATGGCCAGCATCACATTGGACGTGCCTGCGAAATTCTGCCCGAGGTCATCGCGCAAACCGATGATGACTTCTTCCTGCCAGCCCCTGGAAAACCGCCTGCGCGTGCCGTAATCGGCGACCCGCATCTCACTGAGCGAGGCGTCCTCGTGAATCATCGCGATCTTGGCCTGCAGGCGACGCCGGCCCTCGACGTAATCCGACTGCGGCTGGGTCTTGCGAAAGTAGATCTCGTTGACGATCGCCAGCAGCGGCACCTCGAACAGGATGGTGTGCAGCCAGGGCCCGCGCACGATAATCTCGATCTCGCCGTTCCCGGCAGCCGAGGGCTGCACGGTCACGTACTTTTCGTTCATCTGAAACAGGCCGAGAAAGTCGACGAAATCGCTCTTGATGAAGCGCAGACCACGCAGGTACTGGAGCTCGGACTCGCTAAAGCGCAGCGTGCACAGATGGCTGATCTCGCTGCGAATGTCTTCAACGAAGGGCGCGAGCTGCACGCCCGGGTTGCGACACTTGAAGCGGTACTCGACCTGCGCACCCGGAAAGTGATGCAGGACGACCTGCATCATCGTGAATTTGTAGAGGTCGGTGTCGAGCAGGGAGTCGATGATCATCGGACGATTGTACCTGCGGGGTCTGCTGGAATCCGCTTTCAGCGGGGCATCGCGCCCCGGCTGACATCACAGGATTCGGAACGCTTCAAGGCTCAGATACCGAGCAGTTCGCGCCGGATGGCGGCATCGGACTGCAAGTCGGCCATCGAGCCTTGAAAGCGGACCTGTCCCTTCTCCAGCACGCAAGCCCGATCGCAGATAGCCGCCACGAATTCCAGGTTCTGCTCGCAGATCAGCACGGCCAGGCCCTGTCGCTTCATCTCGTTAATTGAACGGGCCATCTGCTCGACGATCACCGGCGCCACGCCTTCGGAGGGCTCATCAAACAGCACCAGTTGCGGATTGCCCATCAGGGTGCGCGCCACGGTGAGCATCTGCTGCTCGCCGCCGCTCATGCGGGCGCCCAGCCGATCCGGCATGGCAGCCAGATTCGGAAAGAGCTCGAAGAGACGCTGCACCGTCCAGGGCGCTGACTCACCCCGCGCGGCCTGTCGGCCGACCTCGAGGTTCTGCAGCACGGTGAGGTCGGTGAAGATGCGCCGGTCTTCGGGCACCCAGCCCAGACCGAGCCGGGCAATGCGATGCGAAGGCCAGCCGGTGATGTCGCGGCCACTGAAACGAACCGCACCCGACATCGGCTGGATCAGCCCCATGATCGTCTTGAGCGTGGTCGACTTGCCGGCACCGTTTCGCCCGAGCAGAGCCACCGCCTCGCCTGCGCCGACCTTCAGCCCGACATCGAACAGGATCTGGGCGCGGCCATAGCCCGCGCACAGGCGATCGACCTCGAGCAAAGCGGTGCTCATCGGCTCGAGTCCGCACGGCTCGAGGCCAGCAACAGGCCTTCTGCCGCGGTGGATGGTGCGGCCTGTGGTGCGCCCTGTGGTGCGCCCTGACTGCCGAAATACACCTCACGCACCAGCTCATCCTGGCGGATCGCTTCCGGCGAGCCCTGCGCAATCAGCTGCCCTCGGGCCAGCACGACGATCCGATCGGCATGGGCAAAGACCACGTCCATGCTGTGCTCGGTGAACAGCACGCCAATGCCGCGCTCATGCGACAGCCGCCTGACCAATGCCACCAGCTCGTTGCGCTCGCCCGGCGCCATGCCGGCGGTCGGCTCGTCCATCAGCAACAGCCTGGGTCGATTCGACAGGGCCAGCGCCAGTTCGACACGCTTGATGTCGCCGTAGGCCAGGGTCGAGCAGGGCAGATCGGCCAGTTGGCTCAGACCGACCGCATCGAGCAGCTCGAGCGCCTGTTCGCGCTGCATCCGGGTCGCCCGGCCCCACCATTGGCCGAGCCGCCCGGCCTTCGACAGCAAGGCGAGCTGAACATTTTCCGACACGGTCATTGATGACCAGGTGGCTGCGATCTGGAAGGTGCGGCCCACGCCCAGGCGCCAGATGTCCTGCGGCGAGCGTCCAGCAATGTCATGGCCATCAAGCAGGACCTGCCCCGAGTCAGGGCGAAGCTGCCCATTGATGCAGTTGAAACAGGTCGACTTGCCGGCACCGTTGGGGCCGATCAGCGCCAGCAGCTCACCGGCCGCCAGCTCGAAACTCACCCCGTCGACGGCCTTCACCCCACCAAAGGCCTTGGCCAGCGCCTGGACCTGCAACAAGGCCAGCGCGCTCATGGCCTGACCACTGGAGTCTGACGCCGCCCGGCGCGGCCGCGAAGTGCATCCAGCCCCTGCCCCAGGGCACCGGCGACACCCTGCGGAAAGGCGAGCACCAGCAGCAGAATCGTGAAGCCCATCACCGCACGCCAGTAGTCGGTCGCGCGCAAGGTGGTGTCTTGCAGCCAGGTAAAGAGCGCAGCCCCCACGATCGGCCCGGCGAGCGATTGCACGCCACCGAGCAGCACCATGACCAGACCATCGATCGAGCGGCCCACGGCCAGCACTTCGGGCGAGATGCTGCCCTTGGCAAAGGCAAACAGTGCACCGGCCACGCCACCGAAAAAGCCGGCCACACCGAACGCAGCCCACTGCAGTCTGGCCACCGGAATTCCGACTGCATGAGATCGCAAAGGCGAATCACGCCCGGCGCGCAGCGCATAACCGAAGGGCGAAAACAGCATGCTTCTGAGGCACCACAGACTGGCAGCCACGATGAGCAGCGTCAGGGCGTAATAGGCGGATTTGTCGGACAGCCATTGCGCCGGCCAGATCCCGATCAGGCCGTTGCTGCCGCCGGTGACGGAGTCCCACTGAAAGACCAGTGCCCAGACGATCTGCGCAAAGGCCAGCGTCAGCATGGCCAGATAGACGCCCGACAGCCGCACGGCAAAAGCACCCAGCAGCAATGCCCCGGCCAGCGCCAGGAGGGGCGCGCACAACAGCGCTGCCAGCATCGGCAGCCCCAGGCCTTTGAGTCCGAGCGCAGCCCCGTAGGCACCCAGACCGAAATAGGCAGCATGGCCGAAGGAATGCATGCCGGCCGGTCCCATCATGAAATGCAGACTCGCCGCGAACAGCACGGCAATCAGCATCTCGACACCCAGCACCGGCAGATAGGGATAGCTTGCGGCCAGCATCGGCAGCGCAGCCAGGCCCACGAACAGCACACACCATGCCACGACCTCCAGACTGGAGGCCTGGCGAATCGGCATTTCAATCTCACCGGCCGAACGCACGGTTGCCTGGGGACGGCCGAGCAGGCCCCAGGGTCGGAACACCAGCACCAGCGCCATCACCAGGAACTCGACCACGAGGGTCAGCTTGGAGAACTGGAAGGTGACCCCTGCGATGTTCACCGTACCAATCGCATAGCACAGGGCCTTGATCTCGGCGATCAGCAATGCAGCCAGATAGGCACCCGGGATACTGCCCATGCCGCCGACGACCACGACGACGAAGGCCTCGCCGATGGTGGTGAGGTCGATGGCGAGGTTGGCGGGCTCCCGCGGGATCTGCAGTGCGCCGCCCAGTCCGGCCAGAAAGGAGCCGAGCGCAAACACGGCCGTAAACAGCCAGGCCTGATTCACGCCCAGTGCCGAGACCATCTCGCGATCCTGGGTGGCTGCGCGCACCAGCACACCGAATCGGGTTCGCTGCAATACCAGCCATAACAGGGCCAGCACCAGGGGACCGACCGCCATCAGCAGCAGGTCATAGGTGGGCAAACGTGCGCCCATCACCTCGATCGAGCCCTTCAGACCCGGTGCGCGCGGGCCGAGCAGGTCTTCAGGCCCCCACAGCCATAGCACCGCATCGCGAACGATCAGTGCCACCGCGAAGGTGGCCAGCAGCTGGAACAGTTCAGGTGCCCGGTAGATCCGGCGCAACACGATCCATTCGATCAGGGCACCCAGGGCCGCGGTGATCAAGGCAGCCGCCAGCACCCCGCCCCAGAAACCCAGCCCGCTGGCCGGCCCGAAGCGCTCGATGCAGCTCCAGGCCAGGTACAGGCCCAGCATGTAGAGCGATCCATGCGCGAAGTTGACGATGCGCGAGACGCCGAAGATCAGCGACAGCCCGACCGCGACGAGAAACAGCGTCGAGGCGCTGGCCAGCCCGTTGAGGAGCTGGACGATCAGGCTGTTGAAGGACACCCGCCCACCGGCCTGCTTACTGGATCGCCTCGGCCGGACGCAGCCTGCGGATCTCGGCGTCCGAGGGTTGAACGGCGGCACCGTCGATGTAGCGGAAATCCTTCATCACACCGCGCCCCTGGTTGAGCCCGGTGACGCCCACGAATGCGCCCACCGTGGCCTGATGATCGATCGCACGCCAGCTGAACCGCCCGAGCGGGCCATCGACAGACAGGCCGCGCATGGCTGTGATCAGCTTTTCGGTGTCGGTCGAATTGGCCTTGCGGATTCCTTCTGCAAGCGACTTCAGGCTCATATAGCCGACCAGCGAGCCCAGCCTGGGGTATTCCTTCCACTTGCGCTGGTAGGCGGTCAGGAAGCGGTCGTGCTCGGCCGACTTGATGCTGTACCAGGGATAGCCGGTCACGATCCAGCCTTCGGGCGCTTCGTCGCGCAGCGGGTCGAGGTACTCGGGCTCACCGGTGAGGAGCGAGACCACGGCGCGATCCTTGAACAGCCCTCGGGTCTGGCCCTCCCGCACGAAGCGCGCGAGGTCGGCGCCGAAGGTCACGTTGAAGATCGCATCCGGCTTGGCATCGATCAGCGCCTGAGCCACGGCACCGGCATCGATGCGGCCCAGCGTGGTCGCTTGCTCGGTCACGAACTCGACATCGGGTTGGGCCTTCTTGAGCAGCTCCTTGAAGGTCGCGGCGGCTGACTGACCGTACTCGTAGTTGGGATAAACCAGGGCCCAGCGCTTGCGATTGAGCTTCGCGGCCTCAGGCACCAGCATGGAGGCCTGCATGTAGGTCGATGGGCGCAGTCGGAAGGTGTACCGGTTGCCGTTTTGCCAGGTGATCTTGTCGGTCAGCGGTTCGGCCGCCAGGAACAGGACCTTGCGCTGTTTGGCGAAGTCGGTGACCGCCAGGCCGACGTTCGAGAGGAAGGTCCCGAACACCGCCACGGCGCGCTCTCGCGAGACCAGCTCCTCGGCGATGCGCACCGCATCACCCGGATTGGCGTTGTCGTCGCGGGAAATCACCTCGACCTTCTGGCCGAGCAGGCCACCGGATGCGTTGATTTCCTCCAGCGCCAGCTCCCAGCCCTTGCGGTAGGGCTCAAGGAAGGCGGGTTGGGACTTGTAGCTGTTGAGTTCACCGATGCGAATCTGCCCGAAGGCCGGCGCACTCGGGAGCAGCGCGCAGCCGAGCAGGGTGAGGACGATCGAGTGCAGGGTGCATCGAATTGCAGGTTTCATCGGAGCAGTTCCGTCTGGAGGCGGGCCAAAACCCTGACGTCGGCGGGTGCGCAAGCGTCCTGGTTTGGGCGGCCATGGCACTTGAGGCTAGACTCGCAGTATATCGGCTCGCCTGTTGCGGCCGCTTGCTGACCGGCTGCGGCCAAATCCCTCTCATGACACATATCGTTCTTGAATCCTGCATTCGCTGCAAATACACCGACTGCGTTGACGTCTGCCCGGTCGACTGCTTCCGGGAAGGCCCGAACATGCTGGTCATCGACCCGGATGAATGCATCGACTGCGCCGTCTGTATCCCTGAATGCCCGGTCGAGGCCATCAAGGCCGAAGAAGATGTGCCGGCGGACCAGCAGCATCTGATTGCGCTGAACGCCGAGCTGTCTCGAAGCTGGCCCAGCATCACCCGCACCAAGCCGCAGATGGCGGATGCGGATGAATGGAAAGACGTCAAGGACAAGCTGCAGTTCCTGCAGAAGTAATCCGCGGCAACGGCTTCGAGCACTCGCGCGATGGCCCTGCTGCAGCTGGCCTTCGGGCTTGCCTTCGACGACCTCTACCGGCTCGACGGCCTCGAGCGCGTCGATGCTGCCTGGGACCTGTTTCTGGGGACGCATCGACCGGCACTGGCTTCGCGTTACCGCGCGGCGCGTCACAACCCCGCCTCGCTTGAACCTCGTGAAGAAGCCGCCCTGCTGATCGAAGCCGGACCGGTGCTGGATGCCTTCATCGGTGAGCTGTTCGGCATCAGCGAAGCCCTCGAGCTTTTGACCACCGCGCACAGCCAGCTGGAGCCGCTTTACAGGGTCAAATGGAAGTTCGTCAAACGACAGGCCCTGCTCGGTGTGCCGGGGCAGGAACTGGTGGGCTTCGATGCGGACGCGGCACTGGCCCGCTTGCTCGCAGCCATCGAACCCGACACGGATGCAGCAGACCGGCGGTTCGATGAGCTCGCCTTCGCCCGCGCCATCCTCGCCTGGCAACAGGCGCCTGTTGCCCACGAAGCCCTCATCGAAGCCGCGCGTCACTACTGTGCCTGGGCGGTCACGACCCCGGCGGGTCAGGCGCGACATCGCCACCACGTGCTGTTTCGGCATCCATTGCAACTCGATCCGCTCAATCGGCTGCACGGCATGCGCACGACCGAGACCGGCGGCGTTCGGATCAGCACCATCGATCCGTCGAGCATCCGCAGGCGCCTGGACCATGACCGCAGCGCGTTTGCACTGACCGATCCCGGCACCGACCTGGCGGGCGCACTGGATGAAGCCCGCTACTGCCTGCTGTGCCATCAGCAGGGCAAGGATTCCTGCTCGAGCGGCCTGCTGCGGGATTCGCCTGGCGAGGGACTGGCACGGTTTCGGAAGTCGCCCTTTGGCGAGCCGCTGACCGGCTGCCCGCTGTCCGAGCGCATCTCCGAATTCCATGCGCTCAAGGCGGCGGGCCATCCGGTCGCTGCGCTGGCCATGATCGTCGTCGACAACCCGATGGCAGCCGCCACCGGTCATCGCATCTGCAATGACTGCATGAAGGCCTGCGTCTACCAGCAGCAAACGCCGGTCGATATTCCTCAGGCCGAGACGCGAACGCTCAAGGACGTGCTGGAGTTGCCCTGGGGGGTCGAGGTCTATTCACTGCTCACCCGCTGGAATCCGCTGAACCTGCGCCAGCCGCTGCCGCGCGAGGCCTCCGGTCGCAAGGTGCTGGTGGTCGGCATGGGGCCGGCCGGCTTCACACTGGCGCATCACCTGCTCAACGACGGTCATACCGTGCTGGGCATCGACGCCCTGAAGATCGAGCCGATGCCGGGACTTGAAAATGGCGTGGATGCCTTCGGAAAGCGGCATGCATTCGAGCCCATCGAGCGCTTTTCCTATCTGCAGGCTGCGCTCGATGAACGGGTGATGGCCGGCTTTGGCGGCGTGGCCGAATACGGCATCACCGTGCGCTGGGACAAGAATTTTCTGGCCCTGATCCGATTGCTGCTCGAGCGACGCGAGCACTTCGCGCTGGCCGGGGGCGTGAGATTCGGCGGCACGATCACTGCCGACGATGCCTGGGCCGAGGGCTTCGATCATGTCGCGCTGGCCGTCGGTGCCGGACGCCCGACCGTGCTGGACATCCCGAATGCGCTGGCCCCGGGCGTGCGAACCGCAAGCGATTTTCTGATGGGCTTGCAGCTGACCGGCGCAGCACGCACGGACTCGATCGCCAACCTGCAGCTTCGCCTGCCGGCTGTGGTGATTGGCGGCGGCCTGACCGCCATCGACACCGCCACCGAGGCGCTGGCCTACTACACGGTTCAGGTCGAGACCTTCCTGGCGCGTCACGAAGTGCTGTGCAGCCAGCAAGGCGAGGCTGCCATCGTCGCAGGCTGGAACCCGCCCGAGGCCGCGCTGGCCCGGACCTTCATCGCCCACGCTCAGGCACTGCGCGCCGAACGCGCGCTCGCCCGCAGCGAAAGCCGCCCCGCGCGGATCGCCGAGATGCTCGATGCCTGGGGCGGCGTGACCGTCGCCTATCGCAAGCGGCTGATCGACAGCCCCGCCTACACGATCAACCCTGAAGAACTGTCGCAGGGCCTGGCGCAGGGCGTGCGCTTTGCCGAGGCACTCACGCCCGTGCGCATCGAAGTCGATGAGCAGGGCTGCGCCTGCGCGGTGACCTTCACCCGGCGCGAACGCGACGCCGAGGGTGTGTGGACTGACGCCACCGGCGATGCTGCCACCGCCGTCTTGCCGGCCTTCACGGTTCTGGTCGCAGCCGGCACGCACCCCAACACCATCGCCGCACTTGAACACGCCGTGCCCGACGAACTGGACGGCGAGTATTTCCGTGCCTTTGACGAATCCGGCCAAGCCATTTCGCCCGAGCGCGGCAACCCGAAGCCCGGGCATCCCCAGATGCTGATGGCGCCCGCAACTGACGGGCGGCGCATCTCGTTTTTTGGCGATGTGCACCCCTCCTTTGCCGGCAATGTCGTCAAGGCCATGGCCTCGGCCAAGCAAGGCTGGCCGCAGCTGTCGCGCGTGCTGGCAGCGCGGCCGCCCGCCAGCCCCGAGCCGTCGACCGACTTTCTGGCGCGGATGCGCGAACAATTGCAGGCCCGCGTGCTCAGGGTCACGCCGCTTGCGCCCGGCATCATCGAGGTGGTCTGCCATGCGCCGATGGCCGCAGCACGCTTCAGGCCAGGTCAGTTCTATCGCCTGCAGAACTTCGAGGCGATGGCCCGGCGGGTCAAACCCGGTGAAGCCGATGCAGCACGACCGACCCGCCTGGCAATGGAGGGCATCGCCCTGACCGGTGCCTGGGTCGATGCAGCCGCCGGCCTGATCTCGACCATCGTGCTGGAGATGGGCGGGTCCTCCGACCTGTGCCGCAATCTGGAGCCTGGCGAACCGATCGTGCTGATGGGGCCGACCGGCATGCCCACCGCGACCCCGGCGGGTGA
>CAIXXI010000556.1 GCA_903923345.1 uncultured Burkholderiales bacterium
CACCGCAGACCCCATCGAAGCCGATGCGCGCAGCCACCCAGCGCAACTCGTCTTCTTCGGTCATGCCGCCCAGCCGCAAGGCGCCCTTGTTAAGCGGCGCAAAGCACAGTGCGTCGACGTCGCCGCGCTGAAACAGACGCAAGCCCTCGAGCAGCCCGTCGAGCATGAATCGACCATTGTGCTCACTGGCAACCCCGCGTTCGAAGGCTGATGCAGCGCGCCCTGTCCAGTCGTGCCAGACCACCCCAGCACGGGGCTCAATCACGCCCTGCTGGGCGATCAGGGTGATCTGAGCCTTGTGCAAAACCGACTCATCTCGCAGCAGGGTTTGTACGAGTTCAGGGCCGATTCCGGCGGGGTCACCGGTGAACAGGGCGATGCGTGGCTTCATGTTGACGCTCGATCAGCCCGCAGCTGCGACCGCACGCTTGCACAGCACGCCGATCAGGTGAGCGCGGTAAGCGGCGCTCGCGTGCAGATCGGAGTTCAAGCCGTCGGCCGAGACGCGGATGCCTTCGCAGGCAGTGGCCGACCAGCTTTTCGACAGGGCAGCCTCGAGGGCCGGCACGCGAAAGACACATGGGCCAGCACCCGTGACTGCAACCCGAACCCCCGCTGCCGTTTTGCTCACAAAGACACCGACCAGCGAGAACCGCGAGGCCGGCTGCTTGAATTTGACCCAGGCCGCTTTCTCGGGAATCGGGAATTCGACGGCAGTGATCAGTTCGCCCGGCTCAAGCGCGGTGGTGTACAGGCCTTTGAAGAAGTCGTCGGCAGCGATGCTGCGGCGATCGGTCTGGATGCTTGCACCCAGGCCCAGGACCGCCGTGGGATAACACGCGGCCGGATCATTCAGACCGAGGCTGCCACCGATCGTGCCGCGTGAACGCACGGCTGGGTCACCGATGCCGTCGGCCAACTGAGCCAGCGCCGGAATGCTGCGTTTGACGTCGTCGCTCGCGGCCACGCTGGCATGGGTGGTCATCGCGCCAATCCGAAGCGAGGCGCCTTGAACACGGATGCCAGACAGTTCGGAAATCGCAGCCAGCGCGACCAGATCGGCCGGAGCCGACAAGCCGAACTTCATGGTGGGCAGAAGGGACTGTCCGCCAGCGATGAATCGTCCGTCATCACTCGAGAGAATCGCCTTGCTTGCATCGGCCACCGAGGCCGGACGGTGAAATTCAAATGCGTTCATCGTTCAGACTCCGGGGATGTTGACCGCGCGCTGCACCGGGAACTGTCCCTGAAGCGCATTCCAGACCATCTCGGGGGTGAGTGGCATCTGGATCTGTTCGGCGCGTGCACCCAGCCCGGCACGGGCCAAGGCATCGACCACCGCGTTGACCACGGCCGGTGTTGCACCGATGGTTCCGAGCTCGCCCACGCCTTTGACGCCCAGCGGGTTGTTGGTAGAGGGGATCGAGGTGTCCATCTCGGTTTTGAAACGCGCCACGATATCGATGCGCGGCAGTGCGTAATCGCTGAGCGTGCCGGTTTGAAGCTGACCGGATTCAGGGTCGTAGACGACCTTCTCGCACAGCGCCTGGCCAATACCTTGAACCGCGCCGCCATCGAGCTGACCGCGCACGATCATCGGATTGACCACGCGGCCGATGTCGTTCATCGAGTTGTAGGCGGCAATGGCGGTCTCGCCGGTATCCGGGTCGATTTCAACCTCGCAGATATGGCAGCCATTCGGCCAGGTGGGCCCTGATACCGTGGTGGAGGACTCCATGAAGACCTGACGGGCCGGCTGGCGGCTGGCCAGTTCGAACAGATCAATGCCCCGGTCGGTGCCGACGACATTGAAGCGCCCAGCCAGGTATTCGATGTCCCGTGCCGAGGCTTCCAGTGCATCAGCGGCCAGGCCCTTGGACAGTTCGACGGTTTTCTCGGAGGCCACCTGCAGGGCGGACCCTGCGGTGAAGAGTGAGCGGGAGCCAGCGCTGCCAAAGCCCACGCCACGGTCGGTGTCGCCCTGAATGATGCGAATCCGGTCGATTGGCACGCCGAAGACATCCACGGCCAGTTGAGCGTAGGTTGTGACGATGCCCTGTCCCATGGCCATGGTCGCCGTGAAGATTTCGATGTAGCCGTCGCCCGAGACGTTCACCGTGACCCGCTCTTCGAAGGAGTTGCCGCTGGTCCATTCCAGGAATGAGGCGATGCCACGACCCCTCAACTTGCCGCGTGCCTTCGATTCCGCCAGTCGCGCATCGAAGCCGTTCCAGTCGGCCAGCTCGAGCGCCTGCCGGGTGATCGAGTCAAAGTGGCCGGTGTCATAGACCTGTCCCATCGGATTCTTGTAGGGCATCTGTTCGGGACGGATCATGTTGCGACGGCGCAGCTCAGCGGGGTCCATGCCAAGGCGACGCGCTGCCGCATCCATCAGGCGTTCGATGTTGTAGATGGCTTCGGGCCGCCCGGCGCCGCGATAAGGACCGGTCGGTGCGGTGTTGGTGATCAGTGCCCTGAAGCGATAATCGACCACCGGGATGTCATAGATGCTAGTGCCCACCCAAGGGCCGATCAGCAACTGGATGGCCACACCGGAGCCGGTGGCATAGGCCCCGACATTGGCCAGTGACCAGACCTTCAGCGCCAGCACCTTGCCGTTCGCGTCGAGCGCGAGCTCGCCGGTGGTGACCACATCGCGCCCGGCATGCGAGGCCAGGAATTCCTCGCTGCGCTCGGCAACCCACTTGACCGGCTTGCCGGTTTTGAAGGCGCTCCAGGCGACGACTGCTTCCTCAGGGTACACACCGGTCTTCATGCCGAAACCACCCCCGACATCACCGACCACCACACGCACCTTGTCCTGCGGGATGCCAAGGACCGCATCGCACAGGGTATTGCGTGCGCCGCTGGGCATCTGGCTCGACAGGCGCAGAGTCAGGCGCCCGGTGGCCGGGTCGACACTGCCCAGCGCTGCACGTGGCTCCATCGGGACGGCAGACAGGCGCTGGTGCAGCAGATCGAGTTTGACGACATGGGCTGCAGACTCAAACGCAGCCTGGGCCTTGGCCGCATCCCCGTGACGGGCCTCTGCCGAGACGTTGCCGCTTGCAGCCGGCCACAGTTGCGGCGCGTTCGGTTCTGCCGCATCACTGACATCGACGACCGCCGGCAGCGCGTCGTAGTCGACGAAGACTGCGTCGCGCGCAGCCTGCGCCTGCTCGCGGGTTTCGGCCAGGATGGCAACCACCGCTTCGCCTACGAAGCGTACGACGTCAACCGCCAGAATATGGCGCGGGGGCGAGACCGCGGGTGAGCCATCCGGGCGTTTGAAGCCGGCTACCGTCGGCATCGGTTTGACACCGGCTGCGACCAGATCGGCCCCTGTGTAAATGCCCACGACGCCGGGCATGGATGCGGCCGCAGCAGTGTCGATCGACACGATGCGTGCATGCGGATAGGGCGAGCGCAGCAGCGACAGGTGGATCTGTCCGACCTGGTTGGCATCGTCTGTATACAGTCCGGTGCCGGTGACCAGGGTCGGGTCTTCCAGGCGTCGGACCGAATTGCCGCTACCAAAGCGGCCGAGCTCATTGGGTGCGTTCATCAGCAGTCTCCTTGCAGTTCAGTTCAGCGGGCGCCGGCAAGCGATTTGGCAGCGACACGCACCGACTCGGCGATGTTCACGTAGCCGGTGCATCGACACAGGTTGCCTTCCAGCCCATGTTCGATCTGCGCGTCGGTCGGATTGGGGTGCTTCTGCAGCAGGGCGGCGGTGGCCATCACCATGCCGGGCGTGCAAAAGCCGCATTGCAGGCCATGGCATTCCATGAACGCCTGCTGGATGGCATGCGGTGCCTGAGCGGAACCCATGCCTTCAATGGTGCTCACTTCATGACCATCGGCCTGCACGGCAAGCATCGTGCAACTCTTGGTGGGCTGGCCATCGACCAGGACCGTGCAGCCGCCACACTGGCTGGTGTCACAGCCGACATGGGTGCCGGTCAGGCCCAGCCGGGTACGCAGCAGGTCGACCAGCAACAGGGTGTTGTCGACCTGCTGGCTGACCGGATTGCCGTTGACCTTCAATTGAATGGTGGACATGCGTGCCTTCCTCGCTCTGGAGATTCGGTTTGATCTCTTATGATCTCATTGATTTTAATGACACGAGCAAGGCAGACGCGATGAGAGACATTGACGAGACCCGGATTCCGGTACTGGTGGGCTGTGGCCAGTTCACCCAGCGCGAACGCGATCCGGCCCGGGCCGAGGGGCCGCTGGACCTGATGGCACGGGTGGCTCGCCTGGCGGCGGCCGACAGTGGTGCCGGGCAGAAGTTGATCGAGGCACTGGACAGCCTGGTGGTCGTCCGCATGTTCTCAGACACCAGCCACCGGTTTGCCAGCCCCTTCGGTACCTATTCCAATCCCCCCCGCTCGCTGGCGCAGCGCATCGGCGCATCCGGCCTGAAGCGGTTCATCTACACCCACCCGGGCGGCAACATGCCGCAATGGACGGTGAATCGCCTGTGCGAGCAGATCACGCAGGGTGAAGTCTCGGCCGCCATGGTCGTGGGCGCCGAGGCCCTGGCAACCCAGAAGGCGGCCGAACGCGCCGGCGTCAAGCTCGACTGGAATGAAGATCCGGGCGGCAGCATGCAGACCTGGGGAGTCGACAAACGGGGCTGGTCAGACTGCGAAGACCGTCACGGAGCGCGCGCAGCCATCTACATGTATCCGATGCTCGAGAATGCGCTGCGCCACCACGCCGGGCGGAGTTTTGACGAGCACCAGCAGGTGATCGGGTCACTGATGGCGAAATTCGCTGCAGTGGCGGCGGCCAATCCGCTGGCCGATCGTCGGGACGGGTTCAGTGCCGAGCGCCTGACCGGTGTCGCCGCAGACAATCCGTACATCTCCTTTCCCTACACCCGGCTGATGAACTCCAATGCCTTCATCGATCAGGGCGCTGCCGTCATCGTCTGCAGCATGGCGGTGGCCAAATCACTGGGTGTGCCGCCCGATCGATGGGTTTTCCTGCATGGATGCGCTGATGCGCACGATCACTGGTACATGAGCGAACGACGCGATTACCACTCATGCCCAGCCATGAAGACGGTGTTCGACAAGACCTTCGAGATGGCCGGTCTGCGCTTCGACCAGATCGACCAGATTGATCTGTACAGCTGTTTTTCTTCGGCCGTCGAGATCGCTTGTCAGGAAATGGGCATCTCGCCCGATGATCCGCGTGGCCTGACCGTGACCGGCGGATTGCCGTTCTTCGGTGGGCCGGGCAACAACTACGTGACCCATTCGATCGCCGAAATGATGAACCGGGTGCGTGCCAAACCGGGGTCCTTCGGGCTGGTCACCGCCAACGGCAACTATGTGACCAAGCATTCGGCGGGCATCTACAGCACCGAACGGCCGCAAAAGCCTTTCGCACCGGAAAACCCCGAGATCTATCAGAAGCAGATCGATTCGATGCCCAAGACACCGTTCACCGAACTGGCCCAAGGCAGCGGCGTCGTCGAGACCTTTACCGTGACCCACGATCGGTCGGGTCCCTCGGGTGCGATCCTGTTCGGCCGACTTCCCGATGGCACGCGTTTCATGGCCAATACACCGAACGACCGCGCCCTGCTCGAGGACATCGAGCAGCGCGAATTCATTGGCGTCACCGGGACGGTGAGCAACGACGGCCTGACCAACCGCTTCCTGCCGGGTTGATCTTCACGCTGCAGCATCCGACCCTAAGGATGCTGCAGCCGTCGTCACTGTGATTGGTGCGGCTCGCGCCGCTGCGGCTTAGCCCTGCTGTTGTTGCTGCTGCGCAGCCAGCCGTGCGGCCATCGCCTTTCGGGTGGCCTCGGGCAGGCCGGTTGGGTCGACCAGCATGCTGAAGACCTTCAGGTTATGGGTATGAGCCAACTGGTGCAGATGGAATGCGTTCTGCATGGCCATGTCGCGGCCCGCCGCATCCGCGACGCCGTTGAGGGCCAGCTTGGTCATCTTCAATGCAAAGCGTGATTTGGCTGAAATCTTGCGCGCCATCTCGAGGGCCGCATCCTGCAGTTCTGCACGCGGCACGACCTTGTTCACCATCCCGAGCTGGAGCGCTTCAGCTGCCTTGATGTCTTCACCGGTGAAGAGCATCTCCTTGGCCCGACGCATGCCGACCTCATAGACATGGTGGAACCACTCGATGCCGCCCACACCGAAGCTCACCACGGGGTCGGCGAATGAGGCGTCATCGCTGGCGATGATCAGGTCACAGGGCCAGGCCAGCATCAGGCCGCCCGCGATGCACTTTCCCTGAACCGCAGCGATGGTCGGCTTGGGAATATTGCGCCAGCGTTCGCAAAAGCCGGTGTAGATCTCCTCTTCGCGTGCCATCTGCGCTTCGGCCCCGGCACATCCGAAACCGCACATCGTGCCCACCGTGCGCTGCTTGCGCATGGCCGCAGCCGAGTCGGTCTCTGACAGATCATGGCCAGCCGAAAAGTGCTTGCCCTCGGCGGCGAGAATGATGACGCGGACATCGTCGTCATGCGCCGCCCGGTCGAATGCCTCGTTCAGTTCATAAAGCAGTTCGGTGTCCTGGGCATTCGCCCGGTCCGGGCGGTTGAGCCGAATGCGCGCGATGCCGGTTTCGGGGATTTCATAGATCAGGGATTTGAAGTCTGCATCTGCCATGGTCGTCTCCTGTGCAGGTGAATCGGTGGAACGGGCGGTTGATGGGTGCGGTGTGATCAGACAATCCGGCTTTGGCCCTGAGGCCAGTACGGATCGCGCAGGGCCTTTTTGTAGAGCTTGCCGGTGGGCAATCGGGGCAATTCGCTTGCGAAATCGATCGAGCGCGGGCACTTGATGCTGGCCAGATGCTGTCGGCAGAACGCGATCAGCTCTTCGGCCAATGCGGCATCGCCCACGACGCCTGCGAGCGGCTGCACCACGGCTTTGACTTCCTCGCCCAGGTCCGAATTGGGCACACCAAACACCGCGGCATCGGCCACCTTAGGATGGGTGATCAGCAGGTTTTCGCATTCCTGTGGATATACATTCACGCCGCCCGAGATAATCATGAAGGTGGCCCGGTCGGTGAGAAACAGGTAGCCCTCTTCGTTCAGATAGCCGACATCGCCCACCGTGGCCAGGCTGCCGTCGGCCGAGCGGGATTCAGCCGTGCGCTGCGGGTCATTGAAGTATTCGAATGGCGCGGCAGGCCGAAACCACAAGGTGCCTGGAACGCCACTCGGGCAGGGTGACATCGCCTCGTCCAGGATGTGCAACTCACCCAGCATCACCTTGCCGACGGTGCCCTTGTGCGCCAGCCACTCGGTGCTGTCGCAGGCCGCAAAGCCCAGGCCTTCGGTGGCGCCGTAGTACTCGCGGATGATCGGCCCCCACCAGTCGATCATCTGTTCCTTGACCGGGATCGGGCAGGGCGCGGCGGCATGCACGGCCACTTCGAGTGATGAGAGGTCATAACGACTGCGAACCGCCTCGGGCAGTTTGAGCATGCGCGAGAACATGGTTGGCACCAGTTGGGAATGGGTGACCTTGTAGCGCTCGACCAGAGCCAGATACAGCTGCGGATCGAATCGCTCCATGATGATCACCGTGCCGCCGCGCCGGATCGTCAGGCTCACCGCAGAATTCGGCGCTGCGTGATAGAGCGGCGCAGGTGAGAGGTAGACCATGTCATCCCGGTAGCCCCAGATGCGGTCTGAAAAGCTCAGCTGCGGTGTGTCCTGCCCCGGGGGCTGATCGGGCAGCGGTTTGAGGATGCCCTTGGGGCGACCGGTGGTGCCCGAGGAATACAGCATCGGTGTGCCAAAGGATTCGTCTGCAATCGGCGTCTCTGGAAACGGTGCGGTCGCATCGTCCAGATTGCGGATTCGCTCACCCTCGCTTGGCCCGTCGACCACCAGGCAGGCAATCACATTCGGGCAGTGGGGCAGTGCCTCGCGGGCCACGGCCAGCTTGGCGCTCGAGGTGATCAGGACGGTCGACTCGCTGTTGTTGATGATGTAGGCGAGCTCGCCTGCCGTGAGGTAGGAGTTGATGCAGGTGTAGTAAAGGCCCGAACGCGATCCGGCCGCGCAGCATTCGATGAAGCGCGCCGTGTTCTCCATGAAGATCGAGTAATGCCCGCGGCGCTGAAGTCCCAATGAACGCAGCAGATGGGCGAGCCGGTTGCTGCGGGCATCGAGTTCCCGGTAGGTCACTGACTCGCCGCTGGAGGCCATGATGAAGGCGGGTCGATCGGGATGGATCGCCGCCTGTTTGCCGGGGTACATCGTCATAGCGCCACGTGCCGTTCAGATGGGGTGGATGGTGTGGGTCACTGTGATCAGGGTTTGCGCGCTTCGGGCAGGAATCGAACGCCGGGTCGGGCCAGGCCACCACCTACGCCGATTGCTGCGCCGTCTGCGCGCCAGCAGGCTGCGCCTTCCATCTCGCCGTCTGCCTCGAATCGAATCGCGCACAGGCCTCCGGCAACATTGGGCACTCGCAGGGTCGGGTGCCCCAGATCGCGCAGGCCTGCATCGACGCTGTCCGGAATGCCGGGTTCCAGCTCCAGCCCAAAGCCTTGCGTCCACACCCGAGGTGCCTCTACCGCTTCCTGCAGGCTCATGCCGTGGTCGATCAAATTGAGCGTGGCTTGCAGGGCCGACGGAAAGATCCGCAGTCCACCGGGCAGACCCAGCGCGAAAGCCGGCTGGCCGTCCTTCAGAACGATCAGCGGTGCCATCGACGAAGTCACCCGTTTGCCGGGCGCCATCGAGTTGGCCTGACCGGGTCGCGGGTCGAAGACATACAGGTAGTTGTTCGGAATCATGCCGGTGCCCGGCACCATGTAGCGCGCACCAAACAGCGAGTTGATCGTCTGAGTGGCAGACACGATGCGCCCGTCTCGATCGGCCACCGTCAGGTGCGTGGTGTGTGCGCCTTCTGCTGGAACGACGCGGGACACCTGGGTGTGTGCGC
>CAIXXI010000557.1 GCA_903923345.1 uncultured Burkholderiales bacterium
AGGCAGCGCGTTCAACGACGTTCTGACCGGCAGCGCAGGCAGCAACAGTCTGGCCGGCGGTGCGGGCAACGATTCGATCGCGGGCGCCAACGGCAATGACACCCTGGACGGTGGCGTGGGTTCCGACACCCTCGACGGTGGCGCGGGCAACGACTCGCTGGTGGGCGGTGCAGACAATGACACCCTCGTTGACGGCAATGGCACCAACACGCTGGTGGGCGGTTCCGGCAACGACACCTACATCCTGGGTGGCGGCGGGGATACGATCGTCGAGCTTGCAGGCGAAGGTTTCGACGTGGTCCAGACCTCTTCCGCGACACTGTCGCTGGCCACATTCGAAAACGTCGAGAACCTGACCTACACCGGCACGGCTGCATTCACCGGCACCGGCAATGCCTCGGCCAACGTCATCACGGGAGGTGTTGGTAACGACGTCCTGTCGGGTGGCGCAGGTGCCGATACCCTGAACGGCGGCAACGGCAACGACAGCCTGGTCGGTGGCGACGACAACGACACCCTTCAGGGTGGGCTTGGCAACGACACCCTCGACGGTGGCATCGGCGTCGACAGTCTGGTCGGTGGTGCCGGAGACGACACCTACGTCCTGGCTGATCTCAACGATGTGATCGTCGAGTTGGCGGGCGGCGGCAGCGACACCGTACGGGTCAGCGTGAATGGTTACGTGCTTGCGGGTGAGATCGAGAACATCACACTCGCTGGGGCGGTCACCAGCGCAACCGGCAATGCCCTGAACAACGTGCTGACCGGCGGAACCGGCAACGACACGCTGGACGGCGGCGCCGGCAACGACACGCTCAATGGCGGTGCGGGCAGCGACTCGCTGATCGGCGGCGCTGGCAATGACTCGATGGTTGGCGGTGCCGGCAACGACACCTACGTCCTGGCCGATGCGGGTGATGTCATCATCGAAGCCGCAACCGCCAACGAGATCGACACCGTCCAGACGGCCTTGACCAGTGCCTCGCTGGCCAACTTCACCAACGTCGAGAACCTGACCTATACCGGCAGCTCAGCCTTCAGCGGCACGGGTAATGCCAGCAACAACACCCTCGTCTCGGGAGCCGGCAACGACTCACTCAACGGCGGTGCAGGGGCTGATGTGATGAATGGCGGGGCAGGCGATGACACCTACACGGTCGACAACGCCGGCGATACGGTCACTGATTCAGCGGGTATCGACACGATCCTGACCAGCCTGGCCACGTACTCGATAGCGGGGAATGCTTCTGTCGAGAACCTGACCTACACCGGCACCGCTGCATTCACCGGCACCGGCAATGCAGGCGACAACATCATCACTGGATCGACTGGCAGCGATACGCTGGACGGTGGCACCGGCAATGACCAGTTGTTGGGTGGTCTGGGCAACGACACCTACGTGATCGATTCGCTCAGTGACAGCATCACCGATACCGGCGGCACCGACACGGTCAGGACTGCACTCAACGGCTACACCCTGGCGAGCGGGATCGAGAACCTCACGATCTCGGCGGTGGCAGGGATTGCCGTCACCGGCAACGAACTGGCCAACACGGTCACGGGTGGGACTGGCAACGACACCCTCAGTGGCGCGCTCGGAAACGATTCGCTGGTCGGGGCTACCGGTAACGACAGTCTGTTGGGTGGCGATGGCAATGACAGCCTGACCGGTGGTGCGGGTGCTGACACCCTGACGGGGGGTGCAGGCAATGACCAGTTCGTCTACACGGCAACCATCGGCGAATCGGTCACCGGGACACGCGACGTCATCACCGACTTCGTCAGGGGACAGGACGTGATCAATCTGTCGGGGCTTGATGCGAACACGGCTACCGCAGGGGACCAGGCCTTCACCTTCCGCGGAACGCAGGCCTTCACTGGTGCGGCTCAGATCAGGATGCAGTACGACGCAGTCAACAACCTGACGCTGATCCAGGGCAATACCAATGCCACCACCACCACCATCGAGCTGGAGATTGCGCTTCAGGGCAACTTCACGACTGGTGCGAACATCCTGACCGCAACCGACTTCATCCTCTGATCAACCCTGCCGGGTGGCGATCCCGCCCGGCAGGCGGCCAGTCAGTGACTGGCCTCTCAGGATGCAGCCTCAGACAGCCCCGAAAGGGGCTGTTTTTTTTCAGCTAAGCCTGTGGTGATGAATCATCGTCGCGCCCGGGCCAGGCGACTGCGCCCAGGATGCGGTCGGTGTGTTCGCCCAGCCGCGGGGCTGGGGTCCGCAAACGTCCCGGCGTCTGCGACAGTTTCGGCACGATGCCGGGCACCTTCAAGGGGCGCCCGTCGGCGTCCTGCGTCTGAACGATCATGTCTCGCGCCAGATACTGCGGATCGGCTGCGATATCAGCCACCGTGTAGATGCGCCCGACCGGCACATGGGCCGCCTCCAGGCAGGCAATCACCTCCTCGATCGGGCGGGTGAGGGTCCAGGCCTCGATGGCTGCATCGATCTCGGCGACCCGTGCAACCCGACCATCGTTGCGCGCAAGCCCTGGATCCGTGGCGAGGTCATTGCGGTCGATTGCCTGCATCAGCCTGCGAAAGATGCTGTCGCCATTGCCGGCCACCAGCACATAGGCCCCCTGAGCGCATCGATAGGCATTGCTCGGTGCAATGCCCGGCAGCGCGCTGCCCGCCGCACCGCGAACCGCGCCAAACGCGTCGTACTCAGGCAACAGACTTTCCATCACATTGAAGACGCTCTCGTAGAGCGCCACATCGATCATCTGGCCCTGGCCGCCATTGACCTCGCGATGGCGCAGGGCCATCAGCAGTCCGATCACCCCATGCAGCGCAGCCAGGGTGTCGCCAATCGAGACCCCGACCCGAACGGGCACACGTCCCGGCTCGGCACTGAGGTGCCGCAATCCACCCATGGCTTCGCCCAGCACGCCGAATCCGGGCTTGACTCGATACGGGCCGGTCTGCCCGAAGCCCGAGATGCGCAGCATGATGAGTTTCGGGTTCAGTGCATGCAGCACCTCCCAGCCCAGCCCCCAGTCTTCCATCGTGCCGGGCTTGAAATTCTCGATCAGCACATCGGCATGCGCCGCCAGTGCCAGCACCGCCTTCTGACCCGCTTCCTGGCGCAGATCGAGCGCCACGGAACGCTTGTTGCGTGATTGAACTTCCCACCAGACCGAGGTGCCTTCGCGCATCAATCGCCAGGTGCGAAGCGGATCGCCCCCTTCAACCGGTTCGATCTTGATCACATCGGCACCGAAATCCGCCAGGGTCTTACCGGCGAATGGGCCGGCAATCAGTTGTCCGAGTTCAAGGACCTTCAGGCCCTGCAGTGCGTCCATCGTCTGTCTTTGAAAAGTGTTGACAGGGCTCGGCGCACAGATCGCCGAACGGCGAAAATCCTACCTCATGGCCTCAGGCCGTCGTGCTGGCCAGATGGCTGATCACGCCTTGCGCGGCATTCGCGCCGCTGGCCAGGCAGGCAGTCAGCAGATACCCGCCCGTGGGTGCCTCCCAATCAAGCATCTCGCCGGCACAAAAGACACCCGGCAGTGCCTTGAGCATGCCGGTCGGGGTCATGGCCTCGAAGCGAACGCCTCCCGCTGTGCTGATTGCTTCGGCAATCGGACGCGGCGCAGTCAGGCGCACAGGCCAGGATTTGAGCTGCTCGACGAATGGCCGCGGCTGCCCTGCGAGCTGCTGATGCAGCCTGTCGGCATCCCAGCGCTCCCGGAGCAGGGCGGCTCGAACACTATCGAGCCCCAGCACTCGAAGCCTGTTGGCCATCGATCGTGATTCGGACTGACGCGCCAGCGCATCGATCAGCTTTTCGACGCTGCGCCCCGGCAGCAGGTCGAGTTCGATCACTGCATGCCCCATGCGGGCGATGGCCTCTCGAATTCGCGCTGAAGCGGCATAGACCAGACTGCCTTCGATCCCGGTGGCGGTGATCACGAATTCACCGATCCGCTCGAATGGCGGCTCGCAGTCATCGTCGAATCTGAGTCGGACCGTCTTAAGTGCAGTGCCCGCAAAACGCTCCGCGAACCAGGGACTCCAGCCGCCTGGCGACAGGTCGCTGCTGACATCGAATCCGCAATTGGAGGGGGTCAAGGCTGCAACATCAACCCCGCGATCCAGCAGCATCGGCACCCATGCGCCGGTACTGCCCAATTGCGGCCAGCTCGCCCCACCCAGGGCCAGCACCACCGCATCGGCTGTCACGACCGAATCACCCGCGGGCGAATCAAAACCCAGACGGGTGGGCTCGAATGGATCCGGCCATCCCTGCCAGCGATGTCGCATGTGCAGTCGAAGCCCCTGGGCGCGCAGTCGATGCAGCCAGGCTCGCAGCAGGGGAGCCGCTTTCATCTCCTGTGGAAA
>CAIXXI010000558.1 GCA_903923345.1 uncultured Burkholderiales bacterium
CTGCTCAGTCCCCAGGAAGGCAATGCCTTCATCGAGGCGCTCAGGCAGCAGGTCAGTGAAGCCCTCGTTCGGCAAAGTGAAGCCATCTCCGCCGAGTTCACACTGGACCGACCCGAAAGCGCACTGAGCCGTCTGGTCAGGGAGCTGAAGGATCGCCACGGCGATCTCGAGCGCAACCTCGGCGAGAAAGTCACCTCGGTCGTTGGCGAATTTTCACTCGACAACGAAGACTCGGCGCTCTCGCGGCTGGTGGGGCGGGTCGAAAGCGCGCATGGTCAGATTTCCGCGCAGTTTTCGCTGGATAACCCCGAGTCGGGCCTCACCCGGATCGTGCAGCGCATCGAGACCTTCGAGCGCTCGCACACCGAGCGCTCGCGCGAATTTGAAACCCGCATCACCGGCCTGCTCGAAAAACTCATCACCCGTCGCGAGGAGGCCAAGCGCTCAACGCTGCATGGCGCCGAGTTCGAGCACCGGGTGGGTGAGCAACTGCAATCGCAGTGCCTGTCTGCCGATGATGTTTTTGATGCGGTGGGTGATGCCTCCGGCCTGATCCCGCGCTGCAAAGTCGGTGATTACCTGGTCACGCTGGGGCCTGATTCCGCTGCACCGGGTGCAGGCATCGTGATCGAGGCCAAGGCCAGTGGCGGCTACACGCTCAAGACCACCCTGGCTGAAGCCGATGAAGCACGGCGCAACCGTGGCGCATCGGTGTGCCTGTTCGTGCATTCAAGCCGCACCGCACCGCAGGGGCTGCCCGAGCTGCACCGCTGGGGGCAGGACATCGTCGTGATCTGGAATGAAGACGAACCGGCAAGCGACATCCGACTGAAAGCTGCGTTCCTGCTGGCCAAGGCCCTGACGATTCGAGTGGGGCAGCACGATGCCCAGGAGACCGCCAGCCTGGCTGAAATGGACGGCGCAATCGAGGCGATCCGCAAGCAGATCGAGGGCTTCGAAGAGATTCAGACATCCGCTCGCACCGTGGTCAACGGTGGCGAGAAGATCCAGCGCCGGGCCGAGTTGATGAGCCAGGACATCGAAAAGCGTCTGGCACTGATTGCACAGCAGGTGGGTCGTTTGCGCGCTCAGGGCAACTGAGCTTCATCGATCGGTGCGAACCACCCAGGCCATCATCGTCACCGCCATCAGGGCCATTGCACCGGCGGCGAAGCCGCTTGCGGCTGACAGGGCGGATTCGGCCAGCCAGGCCAGGACCGATCCTGCCGCGACCCCCGCGCTCGAACCGAGCCACTGGAGCGCATGCTCGACCGCGTGATGCAGGGCCGGAACGCCGTGTACCAGAATGCCACCGCCGACCAGGAACATCGCGACGGTGCCGATCACCGAAAGCGATTTCATCAGCCACGGCGCGGCTGAAACGATGGCAGCGCCGGCCCGTCGTTTCAGTCTTGCACTGGCATGCTCGCCGCTCGCGCGGCTCAGATGCAGCCCTAGGTCATCGAGTTTGACGATGGCTGCCACTGCGCCGTATACCCCAACCGTCATGACCACGGCGACTGCGGCGAGAACCCCGATACGAAC
>CAIXXI010000559.1 GCA_903923345.1 uncultured Burkholderiales bacterium
CGATCACCCCAGACTTGAATGCACGCTTCACCTGAAGCCCGGCAAGGACAAGTCGCTGCTGCGACGTCATCCCTGGATCTATGCGAACGCGATCGATCGGATCAGCGGCACGCCACAGTCGGGCGAGACGGTGCGGGTGCTGAGCACTGATGGCCGATTCCTGGCCTGGGCCGCGTTCAGCCCGGCCTCATCGATCCGGGCCCGCGCCTGGACTTTTCTGGAGACCGATCGGGTCGATGTGTCGCTGATCGGTGCCCGTGTGTCGGCGGCAGTGCAGCGTCGACGCGGACTCGAAGCCCACACCAATGCGATCCGGCTGGTGTTCGGCGAGGCCGATGCCCTGCCGGGCCTGGTGGTCGATCAGTATCGCGAGCAATTGGTCGTGCAGTTTCTGGCCGCAGGCGTGGAGCTCTGGCGCGAGGTGATTCTCGATGCGCTGAAATCTGCCACGGGCTGCACGGCGGTGTACGAGCGCTCGGATGCGGCCGCGCGTGAGCGCGAAGGGCTGGCCGTTCGGGAAGGCACGCTGTCAGGCGAGACCCCGGGGCTGATTTCGGTCGTCGAGCATGATGTGCGCTACTCGGTCGATGTGATCAACGGGCACAAGACCGGCTTTTACATCGACCAGCGTGACAGCCGCAGGCTGGTGTCGGAGCATGCCGCAGGGCGGCGGGTGCTGAACTGTTTCTGCTACACCGGCGGCTTCACGATCGCCGCCAGAAAGGGCGGCGCAATCGAGGCGATTTCGGTCGACAGCAGTGCCGAGGCGCTGGCCATGGCTGCGCAAAACGAGCAGCTCAATGGGTTTGAGACACCCTCGACCTGGATGCAGGCGAATGTGTTCGATGCGCTCAAGAGCCTGCTGGCCGAGGGTCGGCAGTTCGACCTGATCGTGCTCGACCCACCCAAGTTCGCGCCCTCGGTGCAGCACCTGGACCGGGCAGCCCGTGCCTACAAGGAAATCAATCTCAAGGCGCTGCGGCTGCTGGCGCCCGGCGGTCTGTTGTTCACCTATTCCTGCTCGGGTGCGGTGTCGGTCGACCTGTTTCAGAAGATCGTTGCAGGCGCGGTTTTTGATGCCCGTACCGACGCACAGATGCTGCATCGCCTGGCCGCCGGCATCGACCATCCGATGTCGATGACTCATCCGGAAGGCGAGTATCTCAAGGGCCTGATGCTGCGCCGGATGTAAACTGGTGGGCTTGGTTGGCTCGCCTGATGGCGCGTCGACGCTGATCCTTCGCAAGCGAGAGACCGTCATGGCTCAGAACCTCGTTCCGGTCACCATCCTGACCGGCTTTCTCGGCAGCGGCAAAACGACCCTGCTCAATCGCATCCTCACCGAACAGCACGGCCACCGGATTGCGGTGATCGAAAATGAGTTCGGCGAAGAGGGTGTCGACAACGAATTGCTGCTGCAAAACGCCGACGAACAGATCGTCGAGATGAACAACGGCTGCATCTGCTGCACGGTTCGAGGCGATCTGGTCCGCATCCTGGGCGACCTTCGCGAACGCCGCGAGGCCGGCGATATCAAGTTCGAGCGCGTGATCATCGAGACCACCGGGCTGGCCGATCCGGGCCCGGTCGCGCAGACCTTCTTCATCGACGACGATGTCGCCGAGTACTACCTGCTCGATGCGGTGATCACGGTGGTTGACGCCCGCCATGGCGACCAGCAGCTCAATGAAAACAAGGAAGCGGTCGAGCAGGTGGGCTTTGCCGACCGCATCCTGATGTCCAAGGTCGATCTGGTCGGCCAGGCCGAGCAGGACGCGCTGCGCAAGCGGCTGTCGCGAATCAATCCGCGCGCGCCGATCCGTCCGGTGCATTTCGGCGATGCACCCATCGACGAAATCCTGGATATCCGCGGATTCAACCTGAATGC
Organism: uncultured Burkholderiales bacterium; assembly: GCA_903923345.1. Classification (GTDB taxonomy): domain Bacteria; phylum Pseudomonadota; class Gammaproteobacteria; order Burkholderiales; family Burkholderiaceae_E; genus UBA4615. The sequence goes on from CAIXXI010000559.1 coordinate 1,889, forward strand.
GGTGCTCGAACTCGCCCCGGACTTCCTGACCAGCGACGAGCATGAACACGACGACGCGGTGACTTCATTCATCTTCAAATCGGACAAACCCTTCGATGCCGCCAAGCTGGAAGATTTCCTCGGCGGTCTTGTTCAGGTTTACGGCCCAGACATGTTGCGGTATAAAGGCGTCCTTTTCGTCAAGGGCTCGGAACGGCAGATGGTGTTCCAGGGAGTCCACCAGATGATGGGCGCAGACCTTGGGCGCCGCTGGCAACCCGGCGAAAAGCAGTCGAGCAAGATGGTGTTCATCGGTCGCAAGCTCCCGAAGGACATGTTCATCCAGGGTTTGAAACAGTGCCTGGCCTGACGGCGTGAGCCGTTGGCGAACAGGACGCACGCGGGACCATGATGGCAGTCACCAAGACAACCAAGCCTCTGACAGAAGCCGAACTGAAGGTCATGCCGGAGTCGGCCTATATGAACGAGGGGCAGCTGCAGTTTTTTCGCGAGCGGCTGCAGCAGATGGAACGCGACATCCTCGCCAATGCCGGTGAAACCACCGAGCACCTGCGCGAGACCGTGATCGTTCCCGATCCAGCCGACCGCGCCACCATCGAGGAAGAGCATGCCCTCGAACTGCGCACCCGTGATCGCGAGCGCAAGTTGCTCAAGAAGATTCAGCAGTCGCTGTCGCGCATTGATTCCGGCGACTATGGCTGGTGCGAAGAAACCGGAGATGCCATCGGCATCCCGCGCTTGCTGGCCCGTCCGACGGCGACCCTGTCGCTCGAAGCGCAGCAGCGTCGCGAACTGCGCCAGAAGCTCTACGGCGACTGAGCTTCACCTGACCTGAAACACCGCCCCGACACGCGTTCGGGGTGCGCGGGTCCGGATGTGCAAGAGACCGCCTTGTCACAGGATTTCACCGTGCCCGACCTCTCGGCATCCGATCCGGCCGGCACTGGCCTGCGCATCGAAAAACTGGTTTTTCGCCGGGGCGATCAGGCGGTTGTCTCGATCGAAGCCTTTGCGATGGACCGGGGCGCTCATGCGCTGGTCACTGGGCCCTCAGGATGTGGCAAGACCACGTTGTTGTCCTTGATCGCCGGTCTGCTTCCCATTCAAGAAGGCCGCATTGAGCTGTCCGGCGAGGACCTTGGCGCGGTGGCGGCGCGCGGGCCGCAGGCCATGGATCGGTTCCGTGCCCGAAGGATCGGCCTGGTGTCTCAGCAGCCGATGCTGTTTGGCATGCTCGGCGCGCTGGATAACCTGCTGATTGCCCGCCAGCTGGCGGGGCTGGAGCCCGATCGGGCGGCCTGCCTGGGCCTGCTGTCGCAACTCGGTCTTGAGGGTCTGGCCGCGCGGCGCCCCTCGGCGTTGTCCCGCGGTCAGCAGCAACGGGTTGCGTTGGCCCGGGCACTGGTCAACCGGCCTGCACTGATCCTGGCCGACGAACCCACCGCGAATCTGGACGATGAACACACCGCACAGGTGGTCAGGCTCCTGCAGGATCGGGCCCGGGCACTCGACGCCAACCTGCTGATAGCGACCCACGATGCCCGGGTGCGCGAGCACTTCGATTGCGTCCTGGCACTGCCCGGACAGCCGCGACCATGAGCCTGTGGCGCTTTGCATGGGCATCGCTGCGGTCGCGCCCGCTGATGACCGCCCTGACCCTACTGCTGGTGGCGCTGGGCATGGCCACGGTCGTGATGGTCAATCTGGTCACCCGGCAGTTCGATGAACGCCTGGCGCGGGATGCCTCGGGGATTGATCTGGTCGTGGGCGCAAAAGGGTCGCCCTTGCAGCTGGTGCTGTCCGGGGTCTACCACCTGGATGTGCCGCCGGGCAATATCCCCTTCTCGGCCCTGGCCCAGTGGCGGGCCAACCCGATGCTGGAGCAGGTCATCCCGATGTCGCTGGGCGACAGCTTTCGCGGCTTTCGACTGGTCGGTACCGAGCCGGAATTCATCGCACTGCAGGGCGCCCGAATGGCCCGAGGCAGGGTGTTCGAGTCACCGATGCAGGTGGTGGTTGGTGCCCGGGTAGCCGAGGAAACCGGCCTGGATGTGGGTGCACGCTTCGTCGGTAACCACGGTCTGGCAATGGATGGCCCCAGCCATGGGGACGCGACTTACACGGTGACCGGCGTGCTGGCTGCCAATGGTTCAGTGATCGATCGCCTGGTGCTGACCTCGCTCGAATCGGTCTGGCAGGCTCATGACCACGGCAAGCCTGCCGAGCAGGCACCGGCCGGGCGCGAGGCTCACGCGGACCACTCCGACCATCGGGACCATTCGGACCACGAGGCGCACGATGATCGCGAGATCACGCTGATGCTGCTGCGCTATGCGACCCCGCTGGCCGCCGTCAGCCTGCCCCGCCTGATCAATGCAAGCGATCGGCTGCAGGCAGCCTCCCCGGCATTCGAATCGGCCAGGCTGGTGTCGCTTCTGGGCATGGGTGCTGACGGACTTCGCGCATTCGGCCTGCTGATTCTGGCGGTGGCGGGCGTGTCGGTGTTTGCCGCATTGTTCCAGACGCTGTCGGACCGCCGCCGTGAGATGGCGCTGCTGCGCCTGCTCGGCGCTTCGCCTGCCCGACTGTTTGCCTTGTTGCTGCTCGAGGGCCTGCTGATCACCGTGATCGGCGTGGTGCTGGGCCTGGCATTCGGGCACGGTGTGATTGAATGGGCTGGCCGGGTGCTGATCCCACGAGGCGAATGGCCTGTGACCGGCCTGGCCTTTGATCGGGTCGAGCTGGCCTCCATTGCCGGCGCACTGCTGCTGGGGGTGCTGGCCTCACTGCTGCCAGCCTGGCTGGCGTCGCGCACCTCGCTGGCTGACGTGCTGGCAAACGAGTAGGCGTCCCGGCCCCGGCCCTTTCAGGACTTAAAAGCGAATATCGAGGACCTCATGCAAAGCTCACCCATCGAACACGGTGCGCGCACGGGCGCTGCGAAGCGGCTGCTGGCGGTCATGCTGTTGAGCCTGATTGCGTTGGTCCAGGCGCAACCGGCCCCGCAGCCAGGTTCCGTGCCGACGCCCGGCAGTGCAAGCCCGCAGTCGAGTTCCGTGCCGATGCCAGGTCACGCGGGCCCGCAGCCGCTGGTCTCGCCGCCGCTGCCCGCGGTACCGGGCGCCCTGTCCTGGGAGGTGCTGGGACAGGTCAAGCCGGTCAAGGTGAAGGGCAAGTTGCTGCCTGAATTTTCGGCTGCGATCATCAAGCTCGATCGCCAGGAGGTGAAAGTCGCCGGATTCATGCTGCCTTTGCAATCGAGCGAGCGGCAGAACCACTTTCTGCTGACGGTCACCTCACAGACCTGCTCGTTCTGCGTGCCAGCTGGGCCTGAGGGAATCATCGAGGTGCGAACCCGTACACCGGTTCGAGTGACCTTCGATCCGGTGCTGATTGCCGGTCGGCTGGAGGTGCTGCGCGACGATCCGACAGGCGTGTACTACCGAATCAGCAATGGCGAAGCGTTGCCGATCCGCTGATCGATCA
>CAIXXI010000560.1 GCA_903923345.1 uncultured Burkholderiales bacterium
GATGACGCAAGGGCCACCCGACCCGGTACGCGCCCGTATCGAGGCGCTTCGTCACGAGCTCGATCAGCACAATCACGCCTATTACGTGCTCGATGCCCCCACGGTTCCGGACGCCGAGTACGACCGGCTGTTCCTCGAGCTGCAGCAACTCGAAGCAGCGCACCCCCAGTTCGAATCTCCTGATTCGCCAACGCGTCGGGTCGGTGGGGCAGCGGCAGAAGCATTCAGCCCGGTGCGTCATGCCCAGCCGATGCTCTCCCTCCAGAATGCCTTCACTGCAGAAGACGTGGCCGGCTTCGATCGCCGCGTGCGTGAGGCGGTCACCGCGGCCGGCCTGCCTGCCGATGCGCTGCGCTACTGCGCCGAGCTCAAGTTCGATGGCCTGGCAGTTAATCTTCGCTATGAGTCGGGGCGCCTGGTTCGAGGCGCGACCCGTGGCGATGGTGCGGTTGGAGAGGATGTCACCGCCAATCTGCGCACCCTTCGGTCGATTCCGTTGCACCTGAACGCATCGGTGCCTCGCGTGCTCGAAGTACGCGGTGAGGTGCTGATGTTTCGCCGTGATTTCGATCGACTGAACGCCGCCCAGATCGAGCAGGGCGACAAGCCCTTCGTGAATCCGCGCAATGCCGCTGCCGGCGGTCTTCGCCAGCTCGATCCGACCCTGACCGCCCGACGCGGTCTGCGCTTTTTCGCCTATGGCGTTGGAGAGGCGTCGGCTGACATGCCGATTGCTCAGAGCCAGTCCGGTCTGCTTGATTGGCTCGCCGAGATCGGCTTTCCGGTCGGTCCGCTGCGCGATGTGAAAGCGGATGCATCCGATCTGATCGAGTTCTACACCCGGGTCGGTGCACAGCGGGAGGGCTTGCCCTTCGATATCGATGGCGTGGTTTACAAGGTTGATCAGCGCGGCTGGCATGAACGGATCGGCTTTGTGGCCCGTGCACCGCGATTCGCGATTGCTCACAAGTTTGCCGCGCAGGAGGCCCTGACCGAACTGCTCGACATCGAGATCCAGGTCGGGCGCACCGGTGCGCTCACGCCGGTGGCCCGCCTCAAGCCCGTGTTCGTCGGTGGGGTGACGGTGACCAATGCCACCCTGCACAACCAGGACGAGCTCGAGCGCAAGGACCTGATGATCGGCGACACCGTCGTGGTTCGACGCGCGGGTGACGTCATCCCTGAGGTGGTGCGGTGCCTGCCCGAACGTCGACCACCCGATGCGCGCCGATTCCAGATGCCCACGCACTGCCCGGCGTGTGGATCGGCAGCGGTGCGCGAGGAGGGCGAGGCGGCCTGGCGCTGCGTGGGTGGCCTGTATTGCCCGGCCCAGCGCACCCAGGCGATCCTGCATTTTGCGCAGCGCCGTGCCATGGACATCGAGGGGCTGGGCGATCGGATCGTCGAGCAGCTGGTCAAGCTCGATCGGGTGCAGACCCCAGCCGACTTGTACAGCCTGGACCTGGCCGGCCTTGCCGAACTGAATCTGGGCAAGAAGCGACTCGGCGAGAAAGCCGCATCGAGCCTGCTGGCTGCGATCGATCGGTCGCGCACGGTGCCGCTCGAGCGCTTCCTGTTTGCCCTGGGCATCCGCCATGTGGGCGAGGAAGTTGCCCGAGTCCTGGCCATCGAGCTGGGTGAGCTTCAGGCCATCCTGGACGCAGACTGGGCGACGATGCTATTCAATAAGGCCGCCGCCCAGAAGGCCAATGCCCGGGCGCGCTCCCGGGGCGAAGCGCTCGTGGCCGTGCCGCTCGAGGGCATCGGCCCGGAGATCACCGCCTCGATCCAGGCCTTCGCAGCCGAGGCGCACAACCGCGAGGTGATTACGCGACTGCTCGCTGCGGGTGTCACGCCCGGTTCGACGCTGCGTTCCGGCAACATCCTGCCGTCCAGCAACAGCGAAGATTTCGACCATTTGTCGGTGCAGGGTCCCACTGGCTCGTTGGCAGGCCTGACCATCGTGGTCACCGGAACCTTGCCCGGTCTGGGTCGAGCGCAGGCAGAAGACCTGATCCGACAGCATGGCGGCACGGTCTCCGGCTCGGTTTCGCGTCGCACGCAGTTCGTATTGGCAGGCGACAATGCCGGCAGCAAGCTGGACAAGGCCGGCGAACTCGGCGTTCCGGTGATCGACCTCGACCAACTCCTCAGGATGATTTCGCAAGCATGAGCACCTCCCGAATTCGCAAGGCTGTCTTTCCGGTCGCCGGCATGGGATCCCGTTTCCTGCCCGCCACCAAGGCGTCGCCCAAGGAAATGCTGCCCGTCGTCGACAAGCCCCTGATCCAGTACGCAGTCGAAGAAGCCGCGGCAGCGGGGATCACCGAAATGATCTTCATCACCGGGCGAGGCAAGCGCAGCATCGAGGACCATTTCGACAAGGCCTATGAGCTGGAAGCCGAACTGAGCGCCCGTGGCAAGACGGCTGTGCTCGAGGCGGTGAAGTCGATCGTGCCCAAAAGCATCAACTGCGTGTACATCCGTCAGGCCGAGCCGCTCGGTCTGGGGCATGCCGTGCTGTGTGCCCGCTCGGTGGTGGGCGACGAGCCCTTTGCCGTGCTCCTGGCCGATGACCTCATGCAAGCCAGCCAGACAGGCACACCGGTGCTGGCGCAAATGGTCGAGCAGTTTGAGAAGCACCGCGCCAGCATTCTTGCGGTGATGGAGGTCGAGCGCTCCGAAACCGGTTCTTACGGCATCGTCTCGGGCGCGCCCTGGGGCGAGCGCACCGAGCGGGTGACCGGCATCGTCGAAAAGCCCAAGCCCGAGGTCGCGCCTTCGACCCTGGCCGTGGTCGGTCGCTACGTCCTGACGCCGCTGGTGTTCTCGCATCTGGCCAATCTCAAGCCGGGCGCGGGTGGCGAGTTGCAACTCACCGATGGCCTGGCCCGACTGATCACCGATGAGCCGGTGCTGGCCTACCGCTTCGATGGCAAGCGTTACGACTGCGGCTCCAAGATCGGCTACCTGCAGGCGACCGTCGAGCTGGCCTTGACCCACCCCGAGGTCAGCGCCGATTTCGCGCAGTACCTGAGCAAGCGTCCGGCCGCCTGATCGCATGCAGGCGATTATCGGTGGCAGCGGCCTGGCCCGCCTGACTGACCTGAAGGTCACCCGCCGGGAGGTGGTTCGCACGCCCTTTGGTGACCCTTCCTGTGCCCTGTCATTTGGAACCTTCGACGGCGTCGAGGTCGTGTTCCTGGCCCGTCATGGCTATGGCCACACCCTGGCGCCGCACCAGATCAACTATCGCGCCAACCTCTGGGCACTCAAGGAAGTCGGCGCCGAGTCAGTGATTGCGGTGACCACCGTCGGTGGCATCCGCGACGATTTCGGCCCTGGCACACTGGTCATTCCTGATCAGCTGATCGATTACACCGCCGGTCGCCAGAACACCTTCTTCGAAGGCCCGGACAAGCCGATCACCCATGTCGATTTCACCTGGCCCTTCGATTCCGGCATCCGACGCCGCCTGGCAGATGCTGCGACCCGATGCACCGAGTCGGTCGCCTGGGGGGGCACTTATGGGTGCATGCAGGGCCCCCGCCTGGAAACAGCGGCCGAGATCCGGCGTCTCGAGCGAGACGGATGCGATCTCGTCGGGATGACCGGCATGCCCGAAGCGGTGCTGGCCCGCGAGCTCGATCTGCCCTACGCCATTCTCGCGGTGGTGGTCAATCATGCCGCCGGACGCGGCGAAAGTCGGGAATCGATTTCAATCGAAACCGTCGGCAAGGTGATGGAGCTGAGCATGGGGCGGGTGCGCCGCATCCTCGGGGCCGCCCTGCATGCAGCACCGGTTTCGCTGCCCGGCACGTCCATCGCTCAGGCCCCGAATCCAGGCTGATTCAGCCTTGCATCACCTCGAGCAGGTCGCTTTCGAGTTGAATCTGCTGGCGCGCGTTGGCCAGTGACGCGCCATCGATCAGGAAGATGTCTTCGGCACGCTCGCCCAGCGTCATGATGCGGGCGGCTTGCAGGTTGATGCCGTGGCGCGCCAGTGTGCGGGCAATGCCATAGAGCAGCCCGGTGCGGTCATTGGTCACCACCGACAGCAAGTAATGGCTGCCGCGGTCGTCGGGGCGCAAATCGAGCTGCGGTGTGATCGGAAAATAGCGTGAGCGCCGTGAGGCACGGCCCTTGACGGGTGCATCGAGCGGCCGTTGGGTCTTCAGCCGCTGCGCCAGCTCGACCTCGACCAGCGACAAAATGTCGCGATAGGCCACGCCGGATTCGCTGCTGTGATTGGGATCAACCACCAGGAAGCTGTCGAGCGCATGGCCGTCCCGCGTGGTGTGGACCCTGGCATCGAGCACCGACAGGTTCTTGCTGTCGAAATAGCCGCAAATCCGCGCAAACAGGTCTGGCTGATCAGGCAGATAGGCGACCAGCTGAAAGCCTTCACCAATGGGTGCGAGCCGCGTCCTGACGATCGGCGTCATCGATTCGGGCGACTTGTGCAGGACCCGGGTCTGCCAGGCGATGTCCTGAGGGTCGGTTCTCAGGAAATAACCGATGTCGAGCTGCTTCCAGAAAGCCGCGTAGTCGTCCGGTGAAACGCCGGCCAGATTCAGCAAGCGCATCGCCTCCGAGCGGCGCGCATCGATCGCATCGGCCGGCTTGCCCTCGGCAACAGATCCGCCTGCTTGGGGTTGCGCGGCCAGCACGCGCTTTGTCGCGCGATACAGGTCCTCGAGCAGCTTGGCTTTCCAGGCGTTCCAGACCTTGGGGCTGGTTCCTCGGATATCCGCAACCGTCAGCAGGTACAGCGCGGTCAGGCGGCGTTCAGTGCCCACCAGGCTCGCAAAATCCGCAATTGTTTGCGGATCGCTGAGGTCCTGTTTCTGAGCGACCTGCGACATGGTCAGGTGACGTTCAACCAGAAACTCGACCAGTTGGCGCTCGTCATCTGACAGACCATGGTCGCGGCAAAAACGCCTGGCATCCAGGCGTCCCAGATCGGAATGGTCACCGCCTCGTCCCTTGGCAATGTCATGAAACAGGGCTGCGATGTAGAGCAGCCAGGGCCGATCGAATTGGGCCATCAGCTGGCTGCAAAACGGGTACTCATGCGCATGTTCGGCCATCGCGAATCGGCGCAGGTTGCGCACCACCATCAGGATGTGCTGATCGACGGTGTAGACATGAAAAAGATCATGCTGCATGCGCCCGACGATTCGCCGAAACGCAGGCAGATAGCGCCCGAGCACTGACCATTGGTTCATGCGACGCAGTTGCCGCGTCACGCCTTGCGTCGATTGCAGGATGCTCAGGAAGATCGCGCGGTTGGCCGGATCGCGCCTGAAGGCCGCATCGATTCGGGTCCGGGCGCGCCAGATCGCCCGCAGGGTCCGGGCGCTGATATCGGTCAGTTCGCCGTGCTGCTCCATGACCCGGAATGCCCGCAGGATCGCGGAAGGGTCGCGTTCGAACAGTGAATCATCGCGGGCATCGAGCAGGCCACCGATGTCCTGGAATTCAGCGTCGATGGGTTTGCCTGCGCCAGCCGTCTCCGGAAAGAGTTCCGCCTGCAGGCTTTGCATCAGCAGCGTGGTCAACTGCGTGACGGATTTTGCGCTCCAGTAGTAGCGCTGCATCATCTGTTCGCTGGCCATGCGCGCATCGTCGCTGTCGAATCCCTGAGCCCGGGCCACTTGCGCCTGCAGATCGAACACCAGCCGGTCCTCTCTGCGGTGTGCGACGATGTGCAGCCAGGCTCGAGTCGCCTGGTGCTTGCGCTCATAGGCGGCCAGCAGGCTGGCCTCGGCGGAGGTCATCAGTCCGCGCGCAGCCAGTGCCGACCAGCTCGATCCCAACCCTGCAGCGCGGCAGATCCACAGGATCGATTGAAGATCACGCAGCCCGCCTGGACTTTCCTTGACATTCGGCTCCAGGCTGTAAGGCGTGTCCTGGAACTTGACATGGCGCTGGCGCATCTCGAAGCGCTTGCCATGGTAGAAGGCGCGCGGATCGAGCGCGGCATCGAGTTGCTCGACCAGATCGCTGTAGAGCCGTCTTTGTCCGGCCAGATAGCGTCGCTCCAGCAGGCTGGTCTGCACGGTGATATCGCCAGCCGATTCAGCCAGGCAGGACTCCAGCGTTCGGACGCTGTGCCCGATCTCCAGGCCCAGGTCCCAGCAATCGCCCACGAAGCGCTCGACCTTGGCGGTGCGCTGCGGGTTGTCCTCGGCATCGACGAGCAACAGCAGGTCGACATCGGAGTAGGGCATCAGTTCGCCCCGGCCATAGCCACCGACCGCAACCAGACAGCATCCGGGCGGCATCTCATTGCGCCGCCACAGGGCTTTGAGGCTTCGATCGGTCAGGGCGGTGAGTTCGCGCAGCAGGCGTCGAACGTTCGGCCGGGCGCGGAATGCCTCGACGATCACCGCGCGCTCAGCCCGGATGCTGGCGCGGCTGAGTTCAGGCTGTGCCACGGCGCTGGGCTTCGTGTTCAAACAGGTTTGCCCCGGTTGGCGGGTGCTGAACCGGGCATCGAGTGAGCAGACATCAGGCCTGAGCCGGCGCGCGGGCAGGCCGCTGCGGCGTGCCTTCGGAGACTGTCAGCACGTCGAAACCGGTCTCGGTGACCAGCACCGTGTGCTCCCACTGCGCCGAGAGGCTGTGGTCTTTGGTCACGATGGTCCAGCCGTCGGACAGCTCGCGGATCTCGCGGCGCCCGGCATTGATCATGGGTTCAATGGTGAAAATCATGCCGGGGACCAGCTTCTCGCCGGTCGATGGGCGGCCATAGTGCAAAACCTGAGGCTCTTCATGGAACTTGCGCCCGATGCCGTGCCCACAGAACTCGCGCACGATCGAAAAACCCAATGACTCGGCATGCTTCTGGATGACATGACCGATGTCGCCCAGGGTGGCGCCGGGTGCCACCTGCTCGATGCCCAGCCACATGCACTCGAAACTCACCTCGCACAGGCGACGCGCCGCGATCGAGGGCTCGCCCACACTGAACATCCGGCTGGTGTCGCCATGAAAGCCGTCCTTGATCACCGTGATGTCGAGGTTGACCACGTCACCCTGCTTGAGCACCTTGTCGCCGGGGATGCCATGGCAGACCTGATGATTGACCGATGTGCAGATCGATTTCGGGAATGGGCGATAGCCTGGCGGCGCGTAATTCAGCGGCGCCGTGATGGTCTGCTGAACATTGACCA